>JAYTAK010000911.1:0-3158 GCA_043737515.1 Candidatus Kuenenia sp.
ACGGTCCTGCGTCTGGCGATGCTGTTGTGGTTCAGTGAACCATCAGAACTCAGCATTTCAGAATGGACAATGGTCTTTCTTACGGGCTTGAGATTTGACGTGCTGGTCACCCTGTGCGCTGCTTTTCCACAGTTGATCTTTATGACCCTGATCCGAAATCCCAGATCGATGGGTCGCATATCGCGCTTCCTCCTTGAGTCTCAATGGCTGGTGGGTTACGGGTTGTTGTTGTCAATCATCCTGGCTGAGTGGTTGTTCTTCGATGAATTCCGGACGCGGTTCAACTACATCGCTTTTGAGTATCTCGTTTATCCGACGGAAGTTTGCTGCAACATCTGGGAGTCCTATCAGACGGGCAAGATTATTACCGTGGTGGTCCTGCTGGGGGTTGTGCTCTATGCAGTCCTCCGTGAGCGTTACCTGAGCCGAATTCAGGATGCGATGCCTGCGAGTCGCCGCTGGAGTATTGTTGCGGCCACGTTTTGCGTCACATTGGCTCTGTGGTTCTGCACACCGATGACTGCCTCTCAGGTCACGCGAAGCCGCACCGCGAATGAGTGTGCCTGCAATGGCATCTACAGCCTTGTGTACTATGCGTGGACGTGTCGTTTCGATTTTGAGGAATTCTATAAGACGACGTCGGAGTCCGATGCCGTCGTTCGATCACGGGCGGCGGTCGAATCTGCAGATTCGAGCTTCATTGAAAACTCTCCGCATCCATTGGACCGGATGGTGACCACAAATCGCCCTCAGCGCGACGTCAACGTGGTCTTGATTCTGGAAGAAAGCCTCGGCTCCGATTTCATCGGGGCGCTCGGCGACAAACGCGGGCTTTCTCCGGAATTCGACAAACTCTGTGAGCAGGGACTGCTGTTTAACAACTGGTATGCCACCGGCAACCGCACGGCGCGAGCATTGGAAGCAGTCACGACTGCCATGCCCCCGCTGCCCACCGAATCGATTCTCAAACGAGACCACTCAACGAACGTCTTTACATTGGCGCATATCCTTGCGGAACGCGGCTACGAGCGACTGTTCGCAACGGGTGGTCGAGGAATGTTCGACGGCGTCAAATCCTTCATGACGGCAAATGGGTTCAATCATTTTGTGGAACAAAGTGATTATCTGGACCCCGTGTTCGTCAACGCCTGGGGGGTGTCGGATGAAGATATGTTTCATCGAGCTGTTGAGGAACTTGACAAGTTTCACCAGACGGGGAAACCGTTCTTTGCCACATTGCTGACCGTGTCGAATCATCGTCCCTACACCTATCCCGCAGGGCGGATTGACAGTGAAGAACAGACTCGCGAAAACGCCGTCCGTTATTCCGACTGGGCGATCGGAGATTTCTTTCAACGAGTCCGCGAGAAAGAATTCTACAAGAACACAATTTTCATCGTCATGGGTGACCACGGCGCGCGAGTCTACGGAAGTCAGTTGTTTCCAGTCAAATCGTACCGTGTGCCTGTGTTGGTCATCGATCCTGCGCAGTCATCAGCCACGCAGTGCAGCACGCTGGCAAGTTCGCTGGATATTGCCCCAACCATCATGGGAATGCTGGGAGGATCATACCGATCCGTGTTTTTTGGACGGGACGCACTCACGCTTGACCCGAAAGACGGCTATGCCATCATGCAGCACAATCACGAAATCGCGATGCTGAATGCGGAGAATCACCTGACGATTTTGAGTTCCCAGAAACGTACTTTCAGCTTTGATGTAGATCCGACTACGGCAGAACTTACGCCGAAGACGGAGCTGTACAAAGAGGATGCTGCGAATCTGATGTCCATATTCCAGACGGCAAATCGCCTCTACTACAGCGACGCCTGCCATCCGGACTCGACCTCGCACCTCGCCAGCGCGCCGAAGGATAAGTATTAATGTTCTGTCAGCAATGGATTGATGGGTGGCCGGGGTTGGAGGATTGACGTTACCCACATCTTTTCTGGTAAAAGGCAGCGTTTTCTTCGTAGCCACGGTCGCCAGACGGTGGGCTCCCCTGATCCGGCACGGCGATGTTGTTCGCTCTGCCGAAACCCCCACGCTCTGGCGAGCGTGGCTACAGGAAATGTGGGAAACGACAAGGGTTGGAGGGCACCAGCCCTAAACTCCGGGGCTTCCTTCGCTCCGCTCAGTCCAGCCCCGGCCACCCAATCCATCAAAGCACGAATGACCGAACACCAGTGTTTCGTCAAGTGTGCCGCAGCCAGGCGTTAAACAATAAAAACGCGGATTGACAAAAAACGGCACGCGAATCACACTCCCTACAAACGTCGATAAACTACAGTTGTCGTTTCGGGGCAATGGAATTGTCCGCGATGTCGCCCCAGGGCGACCATAACAGATCACAGGAGGAGCAAGATGCTGCTCTCAGTTGTTATCCCGGCTCACAACGAAGCCGCCAATCTGCCTCAACTGCTGCACGAAATCCGCATCGCATTGTCTTGCATGGATGCCTATGAAGTCGTGGTTGTGGATGACGGAAGTCCCGACAACACGCCATCCGTCCTCAATGATGTTCAGGCCGATTTTCCTCAACTGCGAATCGTGCGACATGCTTCCAGTTGCGGCCAAAGCACGGCTTTGATGACCGGTATCGACGCAGCGGCGGGTGACATCATCGCCACGCTGGACGGCGACGGGCAAAATGATCCGGCCGATATCCCCGGCATGGTTGATCTGTTGCTGCAGTCGCGTCGAACTGAAGATGTCCGCATGATTGCCGGATTCCGTAACAAACGCCGGGACTCTCAATGGCGACTGATCAGTTCAAGAATTGCCAACGCAGTGCGCAGTCGGGTTTTGAATGATGCGACTCCGGACAGCGGCTGTGGAATCAAAGTGTTCCTGAAGCAGGCCTTTGAAATCATGCCGCGTTTCAATCACATGCACAGATTCCTGCCCGCCTTGATTGTGCGTGGCGGCGGGAAAGTGATCTCGTATCCTGTAAATCATCGTCCGCGCGTTCACGGCCAGTCGCATTACGATACACTGCGACGATTGATGGTGGGAATTGTTGACCTGCTGGGCGTTGCCTGGCTTCTGCGTCGAAACACACTTCCGGTTGTCGAAAGGATGGATCCGGTTTATGACGAACGAACAAATCTGGATAGCATTCGGTTTGACAGGGCAGCTCCTGTTCACAGCCCGATTCG
>JAYTAK010000912.1:0-3157 GCA_043737515.1 Candidatus Kuenenia sp.
GATCGGCGGGCGTTGCTGGCGGGGTTTGACCGCTTCCGGCGGGACGTGGACAGCAGCGGATTGATGGAGGGTTTGGATTCCTTCACGCAGCAGGCCTTCGGCGTGCTGACCTCGAGCCGGCTGGCCGAGGCGCTGGATTACCGGAAGGAAGCGCCGAAGACGATCGAGCGGTATGGCAAGGGCGACCCGGCGATCCGCGGGGATGCGTCGCCGCGGATCAACGAGCATTTCCTCATGGCGCGGCGCTTGGTCGAAGCGGGGGCACGGGCGGTGACGGTGTCGTTTGGCTTCTGGGATTATCATGGGAGCAATCACAAGATCGCGTTGCAGGATTTCCCGATGTTCGACCAGGCGGTGACGGCGCTGGTGCAGGATTTGCACGACCGCGGCATGCAGAACGACGTGCTGGTGATTTCGCTGGGCGAATTCGGTCGCACGCCAAAGATCAATCCGGGCGCAGGCCGCGACCACTGGCCCGGCGCGATGAGCGTCCTGTACGCCGGCGGCGGTCTGAAGATGGGGCAAGTCATCGGTTCGACCAACAGCAGCGCCGAATTCCCAACCACCAAACCGTATTCACCCGGCTGTGTACTCTCGACGATGTATCACACACTGGGCATCGATCACCGGCACGCCTTCTTCGATCACGCCCAACGGCCTCTGCCGATTCTGAACGAAGGCCAGCCGATTCAGGAATTGATCGTGGGATAAGCTGGAAGCTTATCCCACGTTGGAGTCACCGTGTTTCGTACCCTCACCATTTTCCTCTTGATCACACAATCAGCCTGCGCCGAACGACCGTCGATTCGTTTCGACCGGATTGCACCGCTGGGAGCAACTGCCGGGACCACGGTGGAAGTGGAAATCCTCGGAGCGGATCTTGAAGACGTTCGTTCACTGTGGTTTGATCACGCGGGGCTTGCTGCTGAACCTGTTACCGACAAAGAGCGGTTCTTCAACGTCACGATTGCGGCCGACGTTCCGCAGGGAACGTATGATGTCCGCCTTGTCGGTCGCTGGGGAATCAGCAATCCTCGTCTGTTCGCCGTTTCGCATGGCCTGCAGAACGTCTCAGAAACCGAACCCAATAATGAGCCAACTCAGGCACAGACGATCGAAATCAACAGTGCGGTCGGCGGCATGTCGGACGGAAACGGACAGGATCTGTTTCAGTTTGCAGCGAAGGCCGGTCAGCGGATTGTGATCGATTGCCAGGCAGGGCTGCTCGACTCCAACATGGACGCCACGATGTCACTGGCGTCGGACGGCAAACTGCTCGCCAGCAGCAGCGACTATCGCGGTCGCGACCCGTTCATCGATTTTCTGGCACCCCGCGATACAGACTATCAGATTCTGGTTCACGATCTTTCCTATCGAGGCGGCTTACCGTATCGCCTGCTGGTGACCGATCGTCCGTACGTCGAAAACGTCTTTCCCCGCGCAGTGCAGGCGGGGCAACGGGCGGAGCTGGCGGCATTCGGTCGGAACTTCCCGGCCGACAGCCCGCAGTCGCCGTGGCAGATTAGCGACCTCCCCATTCAGCAACATAGATTTTCTGTCGATGTGCCGAACGATGTTTTGCAGATCGGCGGTTATCAATTCTTCGAACACCCCAGCGGTCACAGCGTCTTGCCGACAGCCGCGACATGTACACTGACTGGATTTCAGGTGCAGCCGATCATCGGTACCGACGTCGTCTCATTCCACGCACAAACGCTGCTCGTGACAGATTCCCCGGTTGCGCTGGAGGCCGAACCCAACGATGATTCGAAAACGCCGCAACCACTCTCGCTGCCGGCAGTCGTCAGCGGCCGCTTCGACCGACCACGGGATGCCGACTGGTTCGAACTCGAAGTTGCGGAATCGGGGCAGTACGCATTCGACGTCTACTGTGAACGAATCGATGGCTGTGCCGATCCGTATCTGGTGGTCGTCGATGATCAGGGAAATCGCGTTCAGGAACTTGACGATTTCGGACATCGCATCAACGCCTTCGACGGACATCTGCGAGATCCCGCCGGCTCGGTGAACCTCAACGACAAGCGAAAGTACAAAGTGCTCGTTCAGGACCGTTACCAGCGCGGCGGTGCTCGGTACCAATATGTGCTGACCATCCGAAAACCTCAGCCCGACTTTTATCCCGCCGTGATCCACAGCCAGAATCCAAGCCCTGGTGGAACAAACCTCTGGCGTGGCGGCGCGGTGTATCTGGATGCGGTCATCCATCAGCGTGATGGTTTCAACGAGGAAATCACATTCACGGCCGAAGACTTGCCGCCCGGAGTCCACTGCGTTCCCACGGTGATCAACAACAATTCACGCGGCACCTTCGTGTTGTGGGCCGATGATGACGCACCCGACTTCACCGGCCCGATTAAGATCATCGCAACTGGGAAGCGCGGAGATGAAACTCTGCGGCGCGAGGTGCGTGCGTACACGCGAGTCGATTCTCAAACGAATTCCAGCCAGGCCATGCGCAGTCTTGTGATTGCCGTGCGCGACGGAGCTCCCTGGCGACTGGACTGGGAACAGCAATCGGTCGAAGCAGAAGCCGGAAAAACGATCGATCTGAAGCTGCGTCTGACGCGACGCATTGCCGACTGGAAAAACGAAGTGACGATTCAGCCTCTCGCGTTCCCCGGCAATTTCACCATGTCCAACGGCAGTATCACCGGTGACCAGACGGAATCAACTGTCACCATCACCGTCCAGGCTGGCACTCGCCCCGGCCAATACACTCTGGCCGTTTTGGGACAATCACAGGTCCCGTTCAACAAAGATGCCGCAGCCACGGACCGACCGAACACGTTGGTGTCGCTCCCCAGCCAGCCGATCACGATCACGGTGAAGCCGCCTGCCGCCGCACAATAGTTCGACTGTCCCACGGCTGGCCAGTTTGTGAATTTGTAGGGTGTGACCAGCGCCAGCGCAGGCACATCATGTCTGTGAATCGGTGTGCCTGCGCGTTGCTTGTCACACCCTACAAGTTGCGCATCGTCAATAACTGGCCGACCGTGATTTTTTACCATCCTCCGTTGACACCTCGGCCCTCAAGTGTTAAAAAACTGGCATATGCCAAAAAACCGGCATTTGATCGCGGAAATCGTATTCAGCTTGAAAGATTGCCAGTGACAGAGACGGTACTCAGCAAACGTGA
>JAYTAK010000913.1:0-3155 GCA_043737515.1 Candidatus Kuenenia sp.
ACGGATTTAAGTGATGCTCAGTGGGCTCTGATCGAACCGCTGGTAACGAAGGAGGTCATGCCAAGTCGTGCTGGACGTCGGACTCAGGTCTCACTTCGCACTGCAGTAAAGTGGCACGTAATACTCCGCGTGGCCAGAAATGAGTCCGGCGAGCGGAGTGGCGTGAGCCCTCCGGTACATCGTTTTTTTGTACCGGCAAGCTGACGCATGCCGCTCGCCAATTCGCTCACTCATGACTGCGTGGAGTATAGTGAACTCCAGGGCACGGGGCCGAAATGTTCGAGCGGCAGGATTCGCTGGCGTTGAGTCGCCGGGTCCGTCCATCGCCAGCCCAGGAATCGCCAGGCCTCACCGCCCACTTCGAGGATGTGGTCCTGTGCGTCGGTGACCACCCAACTGTCCTCTGGCAGCAGTTCTGCCTTCCAGACCAGTTCCCCGCTGTGGACGTCCCACAGTCGAACCGTCTTGTCATCTGAGCCCGACAGCATCCGAGCCCCGGCCGGGCTGAACGACACACTATTGACCCCACCAGAGTGTCCGTTGAACGTGCGGAGACATTCCCCGCTGTGGACGTCCCACAGACGAACCGTCTTGTCAAATGAGCCAGACAGCATCCGAGCGCCGTCCGGGCTGAACGACACACTCATGACCCCATCGGAGTGTCCGGTGAACGTGCGGAGACATTCCCCGCTGTGGACGTCCCACAGACGAACCTCGGCGTCACCTGAGCCCGACAGGATCCGAGCGCCGTCCGGGCTGAACGACACACTACTGACCCCACTCGTATGTCCGTTGAACGTGCGGAGACATTCCCCGCTGTGGACGTCCCACAGACGAACCGTGTCGTCATATGAGCCCGACAGCATCTGAGCGCCGTCCGGGCTGAACGACACACTCCTGACTGCACTGGTGTGGCCCGTGATTGGAGTCAGTGACGGCATCGGCGAGCGGGGGACGTCAGTCCCCTGATGGTTTTTGCCCTGGTTTTCCCTCACCTGATGATCAGTCCGCTGATGAGGAATCAGGGGACTGACGTCCCCCGCTCGCCGGGTTGGATTGGACGGGAAAACTGCAGACGCGACGGAGGCCCAGTTTTCGGGCATCCGGGCGTTGGTCAGGTCCACGGAAAGGAACTGGCATCCGGCCAGCAATTGCAGAGAATTTTCATCGCTGTCGCTCGTTGCCACGATGGCGTTCTTCAGTGAACCGCCTCGCCAGCGAACTCCGCTGAGATCTGCTGCCTGAAGATTGGCATTGGCCGCATGGACATCGATCAGCACGGTGTCGCGGGCCTGAACATTCGAAAGATTGGCTCCGTCCAGAATCACATGTTCCAGACGACTTCGATTCAGCTTCGCTCCCTGAAAATCGGCGTTGCGAAACACAAGCGGATGATCGACCGTGCCGCACAAATTCCATTTCTGCAGGTCCGCACCCGGCAGCACGACACGAGCCGGTTGTGGATGCTGGAATTTCCCCTTCCGAGCCTGCAGCCAGTAGCTCAACGCATTCCGTCCTGCATTCGTGCCGACGGCTCCGCCCAGAAGATTTTCCAGAGACCTGATGGCCGTCTGTGACGGATGCAGTTGCAGCAATTCGCCCAGGAACGCAAGCGTCTCGCGACTGGGCAATGGCAGGTCCCAGTTTTCATCCTGCCCATCGATCAGCGACTGCAGCAGATACAACGCCAGAAAAAATTCCTGCAGCGACGTGTGAGCAAAACTGAAAGCCTGATCTTCTAAATCCGGACGCAGCACAAACGTCGCCGTTCGCAAATCTTCCTTCAGCACGCTGCGTGAAGCGTTGGAATACGCTCCGGCAATGATCGGGTTCTCAAACAGAAACTGGTCAAACCAGTTTTCGAGTCGAGACACATCCCAGGACTTTTCGCCGCTCTTCCACAATGCCGCCGCCAGGGCCGACATCAGACGTCGCTTGTGATCCGGTTCGATCTGATGCTTGCCGTTGTCTCGGGTCAGCCAATCCTTGACGAACAGTTCGTACAACCGAGCCGCATTGACCGGCTGGCCACCGGCCGACAGACGTTCCAGCTCACCGATTTTCTTTGTGATCAGCCCCAACAAAAATGGACGCTGAGCCAGCTCACTGAGGTTGTGAATTCTGCGAATCAGAATCAACGCCGTGTCGGCTCGTTCTTCAGATCCCAGAGCCTTCCCAAGGTAACTGCGGATCTGCTCTTCCGAAAATGGCAGCAGGTACAGAATAGGGAAGGATTGCCTGTTGATCTGCTCGCGATTCTCCCCGGACAGCATGGCGTTCTGACTGGCGACGTCTCCAAAGTAATGCGTGCGACAGGAAATCAGCATTTTCCCGCGTCGGACTCCGGGCATTGGTGGCTGAGTGGCGTCGGGCAGAATGCTCCACAGCGTCCGAATGAAGGCCTGAGCCCGATCGGTGGCCAGATGCACGGTGCGTTCGTCGAGACCGTCAAACAGAATGATGGCTCCTTCATTTCGTACAAGCTGCAGAATCTGAGCCGACGTCATGCTGCGATCCGTGATTTTCCAGGACCGCTGGATGACGGTGTCGAGCAGCTCTTCGATAGACGGAATGTGCTCATCCTTCAGCGGATGATTCGACACGTAGTCTCGCAGGTCGATGTAGATGGGCAGGGGAATGGTGAGATCGGTGGCTCGCTCTTTGGTCAGTTCGCGGGTGAAATGCTGCAGGGTCGTGGATTTTCCAATCCCGTATTCGCCGAGCAAAGCAAAGAAGGGAGATGCCTGAGGGTCCTGATCCGTGGCCCAGGCTTTCAGAACATCGTAGGCCGGATAACTGCGTGCGTGATCGGGCGCATTTGAATCGAGTCCGTCGCGATCCGCCAGCACGCCGTGCGTTCCGAAGTTGGGTTCATGGTTTTCCGGGAATCCGCGAAACTGTGCATTGGCGTTGAATTGCTCCAGTGCATCTGTGGAATCAACGAACTCTTTGCGGCGATGGTCCTCGTGTGAACCTGCCGGGGCTTCATTCGTGTTCGCCGCCGTTGCCTTTGAGATCGATTTCGTTCGGGAACCGTGGCGTGTCCGCGACGTACGTCGATGAGTTGTTTCCGGTTTGACTTCCACATTCGGCTGGGGCGGTGTCGATTTAATCAGCCGCAGGGCGCTAGCCCCGGTTGAGGGCCGCAATAAACC
>JAYTAK010000914.1:0-7198 GCA_043737515.1 Candidatus Kuenenia sp.
TGGCGAGCGGCATGCGTCAGCTTGCCGGTACAAAAAAGCGATGTACCGGAGGGCTCACGCCACTCCGCTCGCCGGACTCATTTCTGGCCGCGCGGAGTATATACTCAACACGGCCATGGATGAGATGCTTGCCGTTAAACGAGTCATTGGCAGCCCGTAATTAATCCCGGCGGCAGAAACTCTCAACCTTGTTGACGTGGAAATCCAGACTCAGGATGTGAACCCTGTTCAGAATTCTCCCAGGACCTCACCGCCCTGTCTTGTCATCAGGCCTTTCTGAGTTCCGCCATCCATGTTCTCAGAGATGAACTGGACATGGCCATCGACGAACAGCAAGTGACAACCTCCGACATGACGGGAGGAAAACTGCAGCTTACGTTCGCAGGAGTTGGTACAGGTCGTGATCGGTGGATTGATTCCGCCCTTTGCACAGGCCGAGTTGCAAATCCACCACCGCAACACCGAGCGGACATAACCCTGGCCGGTACCGCCGCCACCACCGCCGCCACTGGGAAACGAGCCGCGTGCCCAGCCGCCGAGTTCCCAGGCCATTTCGCCGCAAGCCACTGTATTTGATGTGCCATCCACGATATCCCGATACCCGATTCTTGAGAGCGGAAACAACACGCCATCGTCCCGCAACTGGACAGTTCCGGCGTTCCCCGCGTAATGGTTGGAACCCCAGGCGTTTGACAGAATGTTGTCACCGGGAAGCGAAGGGCAAAGAAATGCGACGATCGGTGTTTTGACGGCGACGGCATTCGCCGGATTGTCGAACGCCACGTTGGCGTTATAGCTGTTGTAGAGATTTGCCTGCTCGAGGTATGGCAGAATCTGAAAGTGCCACGTATGAAGCTGGTTACTTGCGGAACTGGTCGCCGAATTTCCGAGTACACCCGGCGGAAAGACGCGGTTCGACGATTCGTAATTGGCCAGCGCCAGTCCAATCTGCTTCAGATTGTTCTTGCACTGCGTCCGACGGGCGGCTTCCCGCGCCTGCTGCACGGCGGGCAACAGCAGGGCGATCAACACCGCGATGATCGCAATCACCACCAGCAACTCAATCAGAGTGAATGCACGACGTCGATTCATTGGAAACTCGCAAAAAGCAGACCATGCGGATTTGATTGACACGAATTGACGATACCCCAATACCCCAACGCGACCGAATGGCTCAACGCACGATTTCGCGACTCACAAACAGCCCCTTCGTCGCGTTCAGCAAAGACTGAATTGCCATAAACGGTTCCACGCCGACATTCTGCCAGATAATAAAGCCACGGGCGTCGAGCAGAAACATGCCGTGCATTGGCCGCTCACTGAATTCGTCGAAAACGCCATACTCGCGGAAGACATCGAGTTGCTTATCGCTGAGGACCAGGAAGGGCATCGCTTCTTTCGCGCCGTCGATCTCGAAGGTTTGCTGCAGACCCTCGATGCTGTCCGTGGAGATTGTCACGACCTGAATGCCGGCTTCCGCAAAGGCAGTTTTTCGGGGAGCCAGCGACAGCATCTGTTCGAAGCAGTGCGGGCAACCCGCGCCGAGGAAGAACACTAACAAGACGGGTGCTCCACGGAATTCGTCGAGCGCATGCAGTTCTCCATTCTGATCGGGCAACGTAATCGCGGTCGCGTCGCGGGGTTGCCAGGCCATGCGCTCCAGGTGCAGCATCGCCTCAGTCACTTTCATCCGGGAAAGGTCTCGGCACAGTGGTGCGTCAATGCTGTCGTCTGTGTTCGCCGTGGGAAGCGGAGCGCAACGGTTGCGGGAACCAGCAAACAATCTGACGGCTTGTTGTGCGGAGGTCACTGCCGCCTCGTCAGAGTCCAGCTTCGACTGAAGGCGAGTTACCACCGTCCACAGATGCGGATTCCTGGGCGCTGCCTCGACGGCTGTTTCTGCCCAACGGAGGGCTTTTTTCGGGTCCGCATTTTCGTCCAGTAATGCACGACACGCGGATATCGGATGACAGGCGTTTGCCGCCAGCACTTTGTCAAACAGCGGCGCGAGTTCTGTCGGCTGAACTTCGTCGCCGTGAATGTGGTTCAAAGTCACCTGTCGCAGGTAAAATGCTAGGGCTTCCACATCGGCAGGATCTGACAATGCGAGTTGCTCGAATGCCTCTGCTAATTGCCGCTGGTCCGGCACATTATTCGGTGGCTGGGGAAGACAACTGGCAAGGGCATCAATCCACTGCGATTCGCGTGGCGTGACGTTCTGTTTTCGATCCACGGCTCGCCGTACAAACGGTCGCAGCCAGTCGGGATTATCGAGATTCGCCATGGCTCGACCCCAATACGCCATGCCGCAATCGGGCTCTAACTGGGCGACGTGGTGAAATGACCGGTCGGCCGAGCGCAGGTCGAAACCGTGCAGCAGGGCGACACCCTGATTGAAGTACAACTGGCTGAGCCGGAGTTTACAGGTGATCGGAAAATTTGCCGTACCATAACCCGCCTCCAGCCGGATCCGTTGGAACGGCGGTTCGGGCAGTGGCAGCCGCTCGTTTGGATCAACGTCCTGGGCGAAACCATGAAGCGTGGACAGCGTGATGAGCATCGCGGAAATTGCGCGAAGAAACATGCCAGAATCCCCAGGGCAGGAAGTGCGGGACGGACGATTGTGTCCGTCCCGCCGTGGAACTGAAAGCCAGCGGAGAATCAATTCCCTTTTGGCTTCGTTTTCACAACCATCATCATGCCGCGATCCTCATGCCGCAGGATGTGACAATGGATCACCCAGGTTCCGACGCTGTTGGAATTCTCCTCGACCGAAGTCGTGCCGGTCTGCGAGGGGACGTTGATCCACGTCTTAAATTTCACGTAGCCCTGCGGCGGGATCATCATCACGTCCCACCAGTTACCGACGACATACTGGACAGCACTGTCCGTGACTTGTACTTCGTATGGCTGCCGGGTTGGCGGCGTACCGTTGGGATCGTTATACATGTAGCGGGTTGTCCAGCCGTTCGTCGTGTCATAGTTGAGTTGTCCGACTTCCGTGACGAAGAACGGGCTGATGTGGATGTGAAACGGATGGAAGATGCTCGAATTGTTGATCAGGATCCACTCCTGTGCCGTTTGATTCGTCGGCTGGCTTGGTGACGCCAGGCCGGTGACTTGCTGGAAGGTTGGAGCCGCTAAGCTGCTGTTTGTGTAGTCGTAGGTATAGTAGTCCGTTCCCTGCGGCATAGTGACATGCTTCAGCGGGACAAAATAGGCGGGGTTTGTCCAAAAGGCAGTGTTGTCCAGAGCGGCAATCTCATTCGTCCATAAGTTGAGCCCCGCGTAGTTGTAAGATCCAACGACAGTATCCCCGCCCTCGCCAGTGAATGCCTTTGGCGGAACAGGAGTCTGGATCAGGCTTTCGGAGTTAGGATTACCCACAAAGTCCTGCAGGTTGAACTGCCGGCCATTCAGCGTGTACTGCTGCATGTTATTAGTACCCTGAGCGGTATCCTGATAGACGAACTGAATCCCGGCGTGCTCGAACACCATGCTCACGGGAGGAGTCGTGACAGCGGCATCGCTGATGGGAGCTGCATACCCAGGCGGTTTGCCCTGTTGCGGCTGACCCTTCTGATCGATGTATGTCAGCTTTGAACCCGATCCTGTTGGGCTGTATGGACTGAGATTCAGCTTACTCAAATCGGTCGGGATGGAGCCATTGCTGGGCGTCCCTGTAACGCCCTGTGTGTTGATGAACGACAGCAGCTGATTGTCAATCGCTCCGCCGCCGGGAATCATTGGCTGCCAGCCAACGCCTGAAGGTTTGGTGGTATCGGTGGGGGTGATCTGGATATTGACCAGATTTCCGTCAGCCGTGGCACTCAGCAGCGGAATGAGTGAAGTGGGGGGAAAGGTGGCCGTATCGACTGGCTCTCCGGATGGATTGACCGCACTCGGCCAGGCAAACTGAAACCCGGTATAGTTTGTGCCCAGATCGAAGGGATCGGTGTTGAGGTTTGGCAGCCCGATCGTGCTCGACACACCTCCAAAATATGCCTGCTTGTTCGGCTTTTGATTTCTTGGATTCGTGCCGCCCATTGGAAGGTTCACGGGATAGTTCTTAAAGATCGCGTATTCGCCCTGATCCGGGATGCGAATCATGAAGTCGCATCGATTGCCCGCAGCGACGACGGCGGGGTTTGAGGCGGTGATCTTTAAGGGGGCATTCAGCGTGATGCCATCAACCGCGACCAGGTACATTTGCGGCGTAGTTGAACTGTCGTTCGTCGGCACAGCATCGTCATAAATCGGTACGCCCCAACTGTCGTTCTGGTCCGTCTTTTTGCCGAGCCACAGGTAACTGGAAGTGCGGTGATTGGCACCCGCGCTGATAAAACGCCAGCGTTCGATCTGGCCGGGAATCAACTGCAGAGTCGGTTGATTCAAGCCGTTGACCGTGATGTCGGGTGCTTGCCCCGGAGCATTTGCCGAGCCCGGCTCAACATTCTTTACGTCAGCGGAGATCCCGGTTCCCTGCTGCACGCCATAGTTGGCAATCTCCTGCAGCATCATCACGCGGTCGTGAGTTTTCTCCGGATCGGCATTCCAGAGTCCGGCATCAAAGGTGTTTGCATCATCCTTTGGACGAATCACCATCGTGCCAGCCATGCCGTTTTCCACCTGCGTCGAAGTCGATCCGTGCATGTGGGAATGATACCAATGCGTGCCGGGCAGATGGTCTGCCGGGATTTTGTAGGAATACTGCCATGTCCAATACTCTCCGTTACCGCCATTGGCCTTCAGGTTGGGAATGTCCTGCTGCAGGGTCTTGCTGTAGGTGTCTGGGTCGTCATCCTGGGGAATGATCAGATACAGCACATCTTCCCGGCTGGGATCAACATGCAATCCATGCGCGTGAATGTTGGTGTTGTCGCCGTTGTGAGGAATGTTGAGTTCGTGAGTGATGTGTTGAATGATGTCATCCGGGTTCGTCGAGGTAATGCTGTCAGGCCCTTCAAACTCGGTGAGCCACGGGCTTTTCGTCTTGTTGAGCTGGTTTTCGAAATTGATCTGGAACAGATCGTCGGGCTTATAAACAAACGAGGGACCGGGGATCAGTTCAAGGCTTGGCAGCCACTGGCCCGGGTTGCGTGGATCGTCCTGTGGTGGATTAACACCATAAGCCCTCGACCAGATGTTCGTATTGTTAACCGGCTGTCCCTGAGAATTGACGGCTCCCGTGATACTGGCAACAGCGAATTGCGAGTAAAGGCCGACGTTGAGATTTCCGCTGGCGGACACGAAGTTCTGAGGCTGGGCAAAAGAACTGACGGTGACCGCGTTGATAAACAACTGAGTTCTCGAAAAATCTTCCAGGGCAACGGTGATGGTATTCTGCCCCGCGACGAGAACAGTGGGATCGATTTCAAATTGCACGGGATGGAAGTCGTCATTCGTGTCGGCGTAGTTTTCCACGACGACTTTGCCGTTGGCCGTAATCGAAAATGCACAATCCGGTTTACCCTGCACGGTGGCAGCCGCCACGCTCATCTTCCAGACAATGGGTGACTGCTCGGCCAGCGTCAGAATGAACGTGATGCCCTGGTCCCCGTTACTGTTGAGCGACCAGGTATTGAAATCATCCCGAAAGATCGCACCCGCAGTGGACTGCACCGACAGGTTGTCGCACGTCGATCCCGCTGCGCATGTCGGCGGATTGACCGACAGGTTGAAGGTCTGTGTTGGTAATGAACTCTGGGCAAGTAAACGTTCGGAAGTCATTGCGATCGCTGAGACAGCGACGAAGACAGTCAACACGCGAGTGAGCATCAAACATCCTCCGTTGGTAAAGGCATCCTCGTGTGACCTTCCATGTCACATCCCGGATAAAATTCGAACTGAAGAGTGAGGGCCGCGTCGCGTCCTGGTGCTGGTGGGTCCACGATTCATCGCCTGGTCGGATGTTCTTCATTGGTGGGGGGAATGTCAAGTGACGAGCAGGTGGCGATCGATCCCAGCCGCTCGTCACAATAACATGCGTACGGCAGCCCTGGCGGCTCTGGCAATCGGTTACGACGGCATCAATTACAGTGCCACAAATCGCGTTCACCAGCGTCGAGGATTCAGCAGCAACCATGTCGGCGGTGCTCAATTCACGTTGTGCGATGGATCGGTGCGTTTCATCAGCCAGAACATCGATTATGCGAAGCTTTCTGTGACTACTGCTCCGTATCCTGCTGGTTTCGTCACCACGACTCTGGCACGACTGCTGTGCCGTGACGATGGTCAAGTCATTGGTGAATTCTGAGACTTTGCGGCCAGTTTCGAATGTTTCAGAAGCTGCACTTCGGCGAGCGGGGGATGTTAATCCCCTGATTTGACTTCACGGTGATTCACCGCCACGTAACGCGAATCACAAATCACAGAACGCAAATCGCAATCAGGGGACTGACGTCCCCCGCTCGCCAGGTCGATGGAGATGCAGGAGCCGAAACCGCGTCTTATCGTGAGCCGAAGTAAAACAGCATCAGTGCCAGTGAGATTTTATGAGTCATCGGCGGCAACAGATCGGGCATAGACATTAATTCGGGCACACCAGCGACCGCCATCGCCAGCAGCACGATAATGGCCTTGAAGTCTCCCCAACCCGCAGAAGCTGGTCGGCCAGTTCGACTGCCAAACCAGGAACTGATGTTCCTCGCGATCGCACCGAGCGCATAGGCGGCGACAATTCCAAGCAGAGAAACCGCACGAGGTTCCCACAGCCGATCTTGACGATACAGAAACACTCCAAGTGCAATGAATGATCCAATGATCAGCAGGCGGATGCTGTGACGAGGCAGGAAGAGCGGATTTCTGTCCTGTTCCAGAACTCCTTCTTTCTGGATCCGGGCAAGCACTTCCGGCGGCAGCGCCACGAATCGGCGTGAGGTAAAATAGTGAGCCAGCGCGATCATCAAAGTCTCAGTCCAGACCAGATCCAGATCATGACGTCGCGCGACACTGAGCGTCACAATGGACACGACAAACAACGTCAAAATCGCTCGTACACTTCCCACGGGAAGCCCGAGAGGTGGCCAATACTTCGGTGAGCCTTCTGGTTCCAGCGTCATCATTTCGCCCTTATCGTTCGTGCGGGTTTCGTCCGTGAGCCTGTCGATACATCAGACTCTGAGACTCAGTGCGTGATGCATCCAGATTCTTCTAACAGTCTGCGCCGATGCTGTCTACTGACGCAACGTCCATGGGA
>JAYTAK010000915.1:0-3153 GCA_043737515.1 Candidatus Kuenenia sp.
TCACTGCTGATGGTCGCGGCATTGTTTCTGGTCACTGCCGGACTGAAAGAAACCGGCATCGTGGATTTGATCGGTGCCAAAGTCCTGGGCCCTGCACGCACGGAACTCGGGGGACTGATCCTGCTTTCGCTGTTCTGCGTTGGTACGTCTGCCTTTCTAAACAATACGCCGATTGTGGCCATGCTGATTCCCGTGGTGATGTCATGGTGCAGACGACAGCACGTCGCTCCATCGAAACTGCTGATCCCGTTGTCATTCATGACGATTCTGGGCGGATGCTGTTCGCGTATCGGAACCAGCACGAATCTGGTCGTCGATGGACAGATGACAAAATACGGGATGCCTGAAATGGGCTTCTTTGAAATTGCCTGGGCGGGTGTCCCCTGCGCCGTTGTGGGACTGATTTACATGCTGACCATCGGCCGCAAACTTCTTCCGGAACGGAAAGAACTGCTGGAGCAGCTCGGCGACTCCCGCCGCGAATACCTTGTGGAAATGATGGTGACTCCCGCTTGCCGACTGATCGGCCAAAGCATCGAAGCGGCTGGTCTGCGTCGCCTCCCTGGATTGTTTCTGATCGAAATCGATCGGCGCGGTTCGATTATCGCGCCGGTGAGCCCCGATACTGTGCTGGAAGCGAACGACCGACTCGTGTTTACCGGAGTCGTCGAGACAATCGTCGATCTGAAGAAGATTCCGGGACTCGAACCTGCCACAGAATCAACAGACCAGTCCGCGCAGGAACAGCGCCGGCGACGGTTGTGCGAAGTTGTCGTCAGCCGATCATCACCGCTCGTCGGTCAGACCGTTCGGGAAGCGCAGTTCCGCTCGCACTACAACGCGGCGATCGTGGCGATTCACCGAAACGGCGCGCGACTTACGACTAAAATCGGCGACGTCAAGCTGGAATCCGGTGACACGCTGCTTATGCAGACTGGCCCCAACTTTGTTCAGGCACATCGAAACAATGCTGACTTTTATCTGGTCAGCGACGTGGAAGGATCGCAGCCAATGCGGCACGAACGCTGGGGAGTCGCATTGCTGATCTTTGCAGTGCTTTTGGCCGTAATGTCCTTCGGCAGCGGTGAAATGGCCATGCTGGGAGCCTTCATTGCCGGCGGGTTGATGATTGTCACGCGGTGCATGTCCGCTTCCGATGGTCGTCAGGCAATCGACTGGCAGGTTCTGATCGCGATTGGAGCGTCATTCGGACTCGGCGCAGCGCTGGAGAAATCCGGTGCGGCCCTATTTCTGTCCTCCAAGCTTGTCGCGATGACCCAGCTATACGGCCCCTATGCGACTTTGGCGGCAATTTATTTTGTGACGATGGTCCTCAATGAACTCATTACAAACAACGGAGCAGCGGTCCTGGCGTTTCCGTTCTGTGTGAATGCTGCGGCGCTTACGAATTGTGATTCCAGACCTTTCGTCATGGCCGTTGCTTTGGCGTCGTCGTTTGCATTTGCGTCTCCCGTCGGTTACCAGACACATATGATGGTCTTTGGCCCCGGAGGCTATCGATTCAGCGACTTTGTCAAAGTCGGCGTGCCGCTGAATGTGCTGCTGTGGGTCACCTGTGTGATTCTGATTCCGATGATCTGGCCATTCTGACGAACTTTATCAAGAGAGTGAGATTTCATGTCAAATCCGATGCTTCAATACAATCCTGCCGCTGCCTTGAAATTGCTGCCATCTGGCCGAATTGAATCACTCAGCAATCAACTGCTCGCTGCGCGCGATGAGACGCTCAATGACGTGGAACTCTGGCAGTCAGGCAGAGCCGTGCCAGCAGACAAGCAGCCCCTGGATGCCGGTTTCATTCAATGGCCGGAAGAATTACTGCAGGACCTGTCCGACAACAAGGCCGCCAGTCTGATTGGCCGTCTGGAGGCGTGCGGCGGGCGTTTGCTCGAACTCGCCGACTCGCTGGTGGTGCTGGGAATCGGTGGCTCGTACATGGGGATGCGAGCCATGTTCGAAGCACTCCGCACCCCGTTTCACAACGAACAGACGCGCGCCGCTCGTGGCGGAACGCCCCGGTTGTACTTTGACGGCTGGAACGTCGATTCGGATCAGCAGCAAACACTGCTGCAGTTGCTCAGCGATCGAGCGGCGCAGCATCCCAATTCCGTTGATGGTCGCACTGCAGTGATCGTGATCAGCAAGTCCGGCGGAACGCTGGAATGTGCGGTGGCGTTTCGCACGTTCCGTGAACTTGTGGAGAAACAGTTTCCAACGCTGGCGAAGGAATTGATTGTCCCCGTCACTGGCGATTCCGGCCGCCTGCGAAATCTCTCCAACGCAGCCGGGTACAAGGATATTTTTTCGATCCCCGACGGCATCGGTGGCCGCTTCTCGATTCTCACAGCGGTCGGCTTACTTCCCGCAGCCGCGTCCGGAATGAATATCCGCGCGATGTTGCAGGGCGCCGTGGACATGACAGAACATTTCCGGTCGGCTCCGTATGAATCCAATGTTGTGCTGCAGTATGTCGCTGTGGGCCACAGATTCGAAACCGATCTCGGCATGACGCAGCGAATCCTGTCCACATGGGGCAGCAAGCTGGAAGCCGTGGGCCTGTGGTACGATCAGCTTCTCAGTGAGAGTCTGGGTAAGCACGAGCGCGGTGCCACGCCGATCACCGTCGTCAACACCCGCGACCTGCACAGCCGAGGCCAGCAACATCAGGAAGGTCGCCGCGATAAACTCATCACCAACCTGCTGCCCGGTACTCCGCATCAGCCGCCCATCACGGTGCCCAGGCACGAACTGGATCAGGATCAGCTCAACCAACTGACTGGCGTTACGATGCCGAAAATCCTGCAGGCCGCAATCGACGGCACCAACAAAGCATACGCCGATGAGAAGCGGCCAACCGCTGATTTGATTCTTCCGACAATCAATGAGCACACGCTGGGACAACTCTTCCAGATGCTCATGCTGGCCACCGTCGTCGAAGGCCGCCTGGTCGGGACAAATCCCTTCGGTCAGCCGGGCGTCGAGGCCTACAAAAAGAACATGCAGGCGAACCTGGGAATTCGGTAAGACGATGTCTCGATCGCCAATTTACGTTTAGCCTGTGCAACAATTCATAAGAAATGCGCCTGAGTGGATTCGAACCACGGACCTACCGCGTAAAAGTGGTCGGCCAAG
>JAYTAK010000916.1:0-7193 GCA_043737515.1 Candidatus Kuenenia sp.
CGGCACGTTGAGTCGGCATCAGCCACATTTCCTGATCCAGCAGTGCGGTGACCGTGTTTGCTTTCGCACGTCGCATGGCGTCACTCCGTTGCCCCGATTGTTTGTCGCCGTGAACTTCGCGAATTGCGCTTGCCCAGATCTCATTCTGGTCGAGTGCATCGACCGCGATACACTGTGCAGAAAACCCGAAATTCCCCTGTGCCTGCGCCATGTGCTGCTTCATCTGCTCGATCGTTTGATGGGTGGCAACTCTCCAGTCACCCAGCGCATCGACCACTGCACCTTTGCTGGCGACTGTCAGAAACTCGACTTGCTCCGGCGTCAGTTTCAAGGACCGCTCCAGGTAACCGATGCGTACTGCGGCGGCATTCAGGTAGAGCATTCGCTGCCTTGGCACAGCTTGCGTTATCGTGTCTTCCCATTGTTCGACCCCTTCGGATGCCTGAAACGTGATATTATTCTGATTTCCTTCACTGGTCATCAGATCCTGCAGTCGTGCCTTCTGTCGGCTGTCCAGGTAATTTGCTTTGTTCACCGAGAGAACTTCGCGCAGTGACTTGTTCGGCAGGAAGTGCGAATATGCGATGAATGAATAGAATGGCGACGTGATTTTTTTTGAGCCTGCTGAAAACTGCTCCAGCATTTTCTGGCGTTGATCTTCTGTCAGGTACAGCTCCTGATCGAACAGCGTCACGACGTATTCGCGGAACGCGGCGTTTTGAAAATCGCTGCGTTCCGTCATCGCGGCATTGAGTTGTTCTTTTTGAGCATCATTCAAGACTTCGTTTTGAATCCGTTTCAGCAAGGCCTTGCTGTAGATTGCACCGACGGAGCCATTCGGCTGACCGTTCACGAGAGCCGCCTGTCCTTTGTCGGAGTACACAAACAACAGCGGAGTTGTCGGTCCGAAATACCGGTTCTGCTGATTCGGATCGTTTTGTTTCGCGTACCTTTCGCCCTCGGCTTTCAGGCTGTCGATCACGATCGTCGGCAGTTTCCCCCGCTGGGCTTCATCGAGTTGACAGGTTTGTGTGACCCACGACTGAATCGCTGCGGCCAGTGCCGTGGTGCGATTGGCATGTTTTTTCAGGTCTGCTTCCCGGGGTTTGATGTTCGGCTGTGCCGGTTGGAATACTCGCATCTCCGCCGCCGCTGCGGGTTCAGGTCTTGGTTCTGCGAGTCCACGTATCGCTTCGCCAAAGAGATTGCCGATCTCTGAAATCAGCTTGCCGTCCTGCGGCATTGACGCTGGTTCAGCCAGCGCACAGAAGCTCAGGACGATGCGTTGCAGGATGCACAGGAGAGGGAATGGACTCATGCGGATGCAATTCTGATTGATATCAGCCTCAATGGATGCCTGTTGAGGCCCCGTCCCGGATTGTGCTGAGGAATCCCGCCTCTGGCAAGCGGATCGTGGAACTTTGTGAAAGGCCCGCTGTGCGGAAATTCAGCAGGATTTCCATTAGTCGCTCGAAGCGACGATTTCATTAGACAAAAAATTTAGCAATTTTGTCTGATATTTTCGGAAAGTAGTCGTGAGTTTGGTACTGCCGAACGTCAGACAGGTTGGATATACTGCGGCGAGCCTGATTCAGGGCACACTCCTTTAGTACGGGGGCATAGATCATGGGTGATAACGGATTGCAGCTGCCGGAATCCACAAGAATCCGGTTGGTCCAGTTTCAAAAGCGTGTCCGCGTCATCAAGATTGCGGAAGGTATTCTGGCGGGACTCTTCGGCTTGGTGCTTTCATACCTTGCCGTGTTTGTGATCGATCGCTTCATCGACACACCTGCAGTTCTGCGAACTGCGTTACTGGTGACCGGGTCGATCGGGTTGGCCGTGTTGTTTCCTTTGAAGTGCCATCGCTGGGTCTGGGGCACGCGCCGGATGGAACAGGTCGCGATCCTGCTCAAGCACAAGTTTCCCGCGTTGGGCGATCAACTGCTGGGGATCGTCGAACTGGCTCACAGCGAAAAAGATCTGGGCAGCAGCACGCGATTGGCGCAGGCGGCAATGCAGCAAGTCGACGCAGCCGTGCGCGATCGTGATTTTTCAGACGCCGTTCCGTACGCCCGACACAAGTTCTGGGCGACTGTCGTCGCTGTGCCTGCCGTCCTCGCCTTACTCGCGTGTGCCATTGTGCCGGCTGCCGGATTCAATGCCATGGCACGCTGGCTGATGCCTTGGCGCGACGTTGATCGATATACGTTCGCGCAGGTGGAAAACCTGCCGAATCAAATGGTTGTGCCGCATGGTGAACAATTTGCCTTGGATGCTGCGCTGGCGGATGCCTCACGCTGGTCTCCGGATTCGGCCACGGCAAGGTTTAACGGTCAGTCGGTGGTGAACGCAAAAAATCAAAATCAGGCGTATCAGTTTCAATTGCCGGCTCAGACAAACAACGGCACGTTGAATGTCCGCGTCGGTGACCTGACAAAAGAAGTCGCCGTTGAAGTCGCAAACAGACCGGAACTGAATTCGCTCTCGGCATTGATCACACTGCCGGATTATCTTCAATACGGTCATCCCGTGAAGTCGGATGTTCGCGGCGGCGTGATTTCCGTCTTGAAAGGTGCCACGGCAGAATTCGAAGCGGAAGTGGGCCGGAATCTTGTTGAAGCCACAGTCAAGAATGTACCAGCGACGGTCGAAGGCAATCGCGTCCGTCCGGCACCAGTGACCGTGTCGGAATCTGACGTGCTGGATTTCCGCTGGCGCGATGAACTTGGATTGTCGGCCAAAGATGCATTCAGTCTGAAAATCAATGCTGTCGATGATGCCGCACCGGAGATCAGTTTTCAGCAGCAGGACCCGCAGCAAGTTGTTCTCTCGACCGACACGATTACGTTCAATCTGCAGTCCCGTGATGACTATGGCGTGAAGAACGTAGGCATTGAATGGAAGGGGTTACAGCATCCGATTCAGAACCCGGCCCCTGATTCCGGCGAAAAGCTGGTGAAGGGCGGTGCTCCGGAAGAGTCTCGACTTACCGCGACGGCCACGTTCTGTGCTGACACAGACAACATCCGGGCTCAAACGCTGGAACTGCGTTCTTATGTCGAAGACTATAAACCAGAACGTGGACGCATCTATTCTCCGCCGTTCGTGCTGCATGTGATGACGCCGGATCAGCATGCGGTATGGATGATGAACCAAATGCGTCGCTGGGCGAGCCTGGCTGATGACGTGTATGAAGAAGAGATGCGGCTGCATGATGCCAATCGTCAGATTCGCCAGATGGATCCGGATCGGATGAACGCTCCGGAGACGCGGCGACAAATTGAACAGCAGGCGGATGCCGAAAAGGCCAATGGACAGCGACTGACAGCCGTGACCGATCAGGGCGATCAGTTACTCAAGCAGGCCATGCGAAACAAAGAAATGATGGTTGGTCATCTGGAAACCTGGGCCGATGGATTGCAGCGACTTCGCGACATTGCCGACAAACGGATGCCATCTGTGGCCGACCTTTTGAGACAGGGAGCAAAGGCACCGGGGAAGAAAGCTGCTGCGAATGCTCAGGCGAAATCAAAGTCAGGCCCGAAGGCTGGAAATGACAAGGGGACTCAGACGGGCGAACCTGGCGAATCAAAACAGAACGATCAGCCACCGCAGCCAGCGGTGCCGAAGTTGACCGATACCGAATCCGGCTTCAACAAGCAGAATCCTGCCACCGGCGAAAAGAAAGAAGCACAGGCCGGCAAGGGCAAGTTTG
Source organism: Candidatus Kuenenia sp. (assembly GCA_043737515.1). Classification (GTDB taxonomy): domain Bacteria; phylum Planctomycetota; class Planctomycetia; order Planctomycetales; family Planctomycetaceae; genus SXXK01. Next base: position 3,719 of record JAYTAK010000916.1, read on the forward strand.
GTTTGCCGACAACCGTGCTTCAGGGTGGCCCGCCTCCGGATGACACAAAGGAACCTGAAACACCAGCCGAAGAAAAGGTCGAAGAGGCTGTTCAGGAACAAACCGAACTGCTGGCCGAATTCGAAAAGATTCGCGAGGACCTGCAGAAGATCATGGACGACCTGGAAAACAGTACGTTCGTGAAACGTTTCAAGGCCGCGTCTCGGGAGCAGATGGAAGTCGCGACGGCCCTCAATCGCACGCTGTTTGATGGCTTCGGCGTGAATGGAGACTCTCTGGATCAGGGTCAGAAAGATCAGACAGGCCGCATCGCTGATCGTGAAGTGGCTCAAAGCGAGAAAGTGCGGAATATTCAGGACGATCTTGAGGCGTACTATGATCGTCGCAAAGAAGAAAAATTTATGCGTATCCTGCAGGAGATGCAGGAGTTCGAGGTCGTCAAGAAACTGGATAGGCTGAGTGAAAAAGTTCGCATGAACCGCAGCGGCGATTCAATCGCTCGCGCGGAATACTGGGGCGATACGCTGGACCGGTGGGGGGAAGAATTAGTCTCCGCTTCGAAGTGCGGTACGTGAAAAGGTTCAAAAGGCGACAGTTTGCCGCCATCCGTTGTACTCGAAGTAATGCGAATTCTTGAAGGTGAAATGGACCTGCGTGAGGAAACGCGGTCGCTTGAGCAAGTGCGTGAAAATCTCGAATCGGTGGTCTACACAGACAAGGCAGAACTCCTGACGGAGACACAGCGGAAGCTATATAACCGGGTGGTCAATGTCGTGATGGACATCCTCGCGCTGCCGCTGGGAGAACAGAAGTTTGGTAACGAAATCCAGATCATCTCGGCCGCTGGCGGAGCGATGAACGACGCCACGGATATTCTGGGTCGTCCGGATACCGGTCGTGAAGCAATTGCAGCGGAAACCGAGGCTATCGAATTGTTGTTGCAGGCCAAGCGTGCAAATCCAAAGAGCGGCGGTGGCGGCGGCGGTTCAAATCCGGGCGGTGGCGGAACGGGTGATACCGATCGCGTCGCACTGGAACTTTACGGGCCGGGCTCCGATCCGCTCGCTCAGATTGAGGCTCGTGGGGTGCAACAATCAACCGGTACGACGAACGATCAGGTTCCTGCGGAATTCCGCGATGGAATTGATGCGTTCTTCAATGCGTTGGAGAACAGAAAATAGTTTGACTCGCTGTGTCTAAGTGCGATTCCTGTAGCTTGGACATTCATGTCCGAGTTTTGGCCAGAGAGTGATCTGCTGGCGAGTGATTGCTCGTGGACAGTAACTCCGGAGCGATGGAGTGTTTTGGAAATCCGACGGACATGAATGTCCATCCTACATAAGAGCGGCAGGCCGTCCATCATGAAAAACCGTATGCGTCTGCTGGCTTGCATTGCAATCACATTTACTCTCTTTCAGGCATCCTTCGCTCAGGATACGCAGGTGCGTTTCGGCACCGACGTTCCACAGGACGTGCAGTTGATCTACGAGCGAGGTCTGGAATGGCTGGCCAGTCATCAGACAAAGGAAGGCGGCTGGGATGGTGGCGACAACGGTCCCGGCATCACAGGTATGTGTGTGATGGCGTTTCTGGCAAGTGGCGAAGATCCGAACTTCGGGCCGTACAGCGAAAACATCCGCCGCGCCGTCCGCAACATGATTCGAACTCAGAGCGAATCCACCGGATTCTTTGGCGGTGGTGGTCATGGCAGTATGTACCATCACGGCTTTGCCATGCTGGGTATGTCTGAAGTGTACGGCGTGCTCGACGAAGATTCTCTGTGGGAGGGCGACACGAATACAGCCGGACGTCGCAGTATCGGAGAATCGCTGGAATTGGCAGTGCGTGCCACGATCACATCGCAGAAGAATAATCAATGGAACGCCTGGCGATATTCACCTGAAGCCAATGATGCCGACACGTCTGTTTCCGGAGCAGTGCTGATGGGGCTGCTGGCGGCGCGGAATGCGGGTGTCAAAGTGCCCGATGATGGAATTGATAAGGCACTTGAATATTTTCGATCGATGACAACGAATCGTGGTGAAGTCGGCTATTCTGGGATTGGCGGGGGCGGTTCTAACAATCTGAAATCCATCGCGGCTTTGGTTTTTGCGATCGGAAAACGCAAGAATCTGGCAGAATACAAGGCCGTGCTGGAACGAGTGACCGGCAATCTGGAAGTCGATGAATCCAGTTATCCGGAATACTATCGTTACTACACGGCTCAGGCGTTGTTTCAGGGCGACTTCGAATCGTGGAATAAATGGAATCTCAAGACGGCCCGGCAGTTGAAAGATCTGCAAAGCGATGACGGCAGCTTTCAGAGTGGCATGGGGCCAGCGTACGGAACATCAATGTCACTGCTGGCTATGGCCTTGAACTATCGCTTTCTTCCGATCTATGAACGTTGATTCGGAGCTTAGAATGATCAAGTCCTGCATTGCGGCCATCCTGTTTTTCTCCGCCGTGCTGAATGCGGCAGCGGACGAGATGACGCTGCCCAGTCGGACCGCCGTTCAGCGTGACGCGCTGCACTTCATGCTGAATGCGGCAGCGGACGAGATGACGCTGCACTGGAACAACGGCGACACGCTGTCCGGCAAACTGCTGAAGGCGGACGAAACGTCGTTGACGTGGCAGTCGCCGGTGTTTACGGACCCGCTGCAGGTCCAATTGTCGTATCTGGCCAGTGTGAACTTTCCAGCAGGTGAACCGGCTGAATCCAAACAAACTGCCTCCCGAATTCAAATGCGTAACGGAGATTTGTTGAATGGTGAGCTGAAGGCCATGACTGAGACCACGATGTCATTTGAGAGTGCGAGATTCGGGACCTTCGAAGTAGCCCGTGATCAAATACTCAGTCTGCAGCGCGGAGGGAATTCAGGTCTGATTTATTCCGGGCTGCGGGGAATGAAGGAATGGCAGGCGGCGTTTCGAAGACCGACAAACAACGCTGTTGGCGGAGGAGGGCTTGGAGGAGGTGGGATGAGAAGAGCTGCGCGGGCTGACGATTTCTTTGCTGGAGCGGAAGCAGAACCACCATCTGAAAATGCCGACAGTTCGATTTGGTCAGAACTGCCCGATGGATCGCTCACTACGAAGAAACCCGACGCCGCTATATTCCTGCCTCTGGAACTCCCGGAAAAGTTTGAGATCGAGTTTGAAGTCAGTTCGACCAAGCCGGTCAGCTTCCTGATGGCAGTCGGTCGCAATCCTAAGTACAGTCTGCGAATTGAGACCTGGGTCGATGTCCTGGTAGCAGCGAAGCATTCCTTCCAGCATCTGAAGACAATCGGTGAGCAGGACCTGTCGATTCATCTGTATGCCTTCGTCGATCAAACGGCTGAAACAATGCAGGTCTACTCTGAGACTGGTGAAAAGCTGGGTGAGATCAGTACGACCGGGCCAAAAACTGAGGCAGACGGGTTGATGTTTCGCAACGGCGATTTCGATCTGACCCTTCAACGGCTGCATG
>JAYTAK010000917.1:0-3149 GCA_043737515.1 Candidatus Kuenenia sp.
ACGGTGACCCAGGAACTGAATCGTATGTTCCAGGAGAGCGGTCAGGCGATGCCGTCGATGAATCCGCAGGAACTGCCTAACGCGAACGTGCCGACTCAGGGAAAGGTGCGACCGACTCAGCCGCAGAATCAGCCGCAGAATCAGCCGCAGAATCAGACGCCGAATAAACCGCAGGTCCCTGCAGTTTCTGTGAGCCACTCTCAGCCGCAACAGAAAGGCCATTCCGGAAAGCAAAGCGTCCTGGGAAAATTCTTTGGCAAACTGCGCGGCGATACTGGAAATAACAATCCCAATTATCGTCCTCCGGTTCCACCGGACGACAGGCCGACGGCACAAACAACAGCGACGACCGGTAACATGCGTCAACCTTCACAGGGACAGAATTCCGCGCAGCCGCAGGGACAGTTGACGCAGAACACACAGTCACAGACGCAGCCACTGCAAAATCCGACGCCGCCGAACAGTCCACGCTCGGCAACGGTGCAGGCTGGTAACGTAAACAGTCGCCCAACGGCGCAGGCCGCTCAGGGATCATCTCAGAATTCGCCGCAGCTTCGCAACGGGGCAGCGAGTCAGATCCCGCCTCGATCGGGCGCGACCGTGCGGGCGACGCGAGTCGAACATGGTGCGCCAATGACTCCAGGGACGGTCGAAGAACGCACCCAGTACACGCAACCTGGTTCAGCTCCAGGATTCATGTCAACGGCTGGTGCCGCGAAGGTCATTCAGCCGCAACCTGCGGCAGCTCCACCATCCGACGACAAGTTTCAGAATGACTTCATTCGTGATAACGCCGAGGGAAACATCGGGTTGCGGCAGAAAACAAAAACTACAACTGCAGAAGTTGCCGGCAAAAGAAAAGCAGAAGAGGGATTTGAAAGCCCATTCAAGGATTCGGCAGATCCGTCCGAGCCAGCCGAGACACTGGACCTCGACTCATTAATCGATATCCCTGCTGCCGAGCCACAGTCTGCCAAGGCGGCAACAGAAAAATCGCAATCGTTGGAACCAATCACTAGCGATGCACCTCAGGCAGCAGACACAGTTGCCGAGCCTGCCAATGATTTCGCAGAAGCAATCATCGGCGAAAAATCTGCCGCAAATACCGATCCCGATGCGACGCAGGCTGAATCGATCAAAGCACCGGAGGAGAATCCCTTCACCGGTGTGCAGCTCGATACATCCGATGCCGAATTCTTTGGAACTCAGGAACCAACGGCCGGAGCTGATGTCGGCACCTTTGGTGTCCCGGCGGCACCGATGGAAGACTTCAATTCCCAACTGCCCGCGATCGAGTTGCCTCCTGTCGATCTGCCTCCCGTCGCCAACACGGATGCTGCTGCAGGGATTGAATTGAACGCGACACCGGTCGCAGATGCAATTCAGTCGGCAGTCGATGCCACAGAAGTGAAACCGGCGGAACCTGCCCACACGGCTGAACCAGCCAACGCCGCTCCAGCAGCCGATACGGCAGCACGAGCCGAACTGCCGCCGATCGCGGACGTTCCGAAAACGATAAGTCCTGCCGAGACAGCACGACTGCGGCAGATTGCCGAACAGGAACAACGTCAACTTCAGCAGCGACAGATTCAGGCGCGTGCGGGTCAAACCGGATTCAAGGGATTCTGCCCGGTGGCCTTGCGTGAACGTCGCGAACTGGTTGAGTCCAGTCCCCAGTTTACTTCAACGTTTGGCCTGCAGACGTATGCGTTCTCCTCTGCTGAATCCAAAGCGGCCTTTGACACCGATCCCGCGCGATACGCGCCAGCCGCTGGCGGCAGCGATGTCGTGGTGCTGGTCAACAGCGGCGAGGAACAAGCAGGGCAGTTGGACTACGCACTTTGGTATCGCGACCGCTTGTACCTGTTCCGATCTCGTGAAACAATGACGCTGTTTTCGAAAGATCCACAGCGATTTGCGAGTCAGTATTGATGTTCTTCAGGCTGCGATTTCAATTGTCGATTCTGATCCTCCTGAGCGCAGTGATCGGATGCGGCCAGTCGGATCAGCCGCCGTCGCGGTCAAACGGGACAAAAACTGGTCCGCCGCGCATCGTCGTGACCAGTCAACCGCTGTTGCGTATGTCAAAAGCCCTCATCGGCGATCATGCGGATGTCGTGTTAGTAGTGCCTGATCACACTTCGTCACATGATTGGTCTCCGACCGCCGCTGATGCAGAAATCATGCAGCAGGCCCGCCTGATACTCATCAGCGGTGCCGGATACGAACCGTGGAGAGACCGGGTTTCACTGCCAGGGTCTCGGACGCGCGACACGGCGGCGGGCTATTACGATCAGCTCATCCGAATCCCGGACGCTGTTTCGCATCAGCATGGACCAGAGGGTGCCCACAGTCACCCCGGCACCGTCTGGGCGACATGGCTTGATCCGGAACTGTGTACGGCTCAGTTGCATCAGGTGAGCCTCCATTGCGGTCGCCTGCTTCCGGAACAAAAACTGTCAATCGAAACTGCTGCTGCGAAACTGTCTGCCGAACTGAACTCGCTCAACGCACTGATTGACTCCATCAAAGCCGAAGCGGATGATGAAAAACGGGTCGTCTATTCCGACGCACCACACTATCAGTATCTCACTCGACGTCTGGGCTGGACACTGAACTATCTGCACTGGGAAGTTGCCGACGAACTTTCAGATGCAAATCGCACGGAACTGCTCGACACCTTCAGCGCAAATACGAACAGCAATCCGGCATCGATCAGCAGTCGTCTCTTCTTGCTGGACTCCCGACATTCAGTAGAGACCGAAGCCTTAGTCCGGAACTCCGGGGGCACTGTGGTTCGCATCGATTTGTGCGAAACCCCGAGCCCCGATTCCACTTCGATCCCCGACCGCCTCAAACAAAACCTGCAACGCATTCGCGACGCGATTGCAAAGTAGTGCTCGGTCAGCAATGGATTGACGGGTGGCCGGGGTTGGAGGGCGTCAGCCCGAAACCCAATTGACGCCCCGGCGGAGCTTGCCTCCGTCGAGCGCGGATCATCACCAGCCTTCACCCGGAATCGGCTCCTGGCCACCATTGCGGCTTGCCCGTATGGAGCCGTGATTCCATTGATCAGCGCCCTACGGAGGCAAGCTCCGCAGTGGCGAAAACGCCTTCCGGATTTCTTGTCTGGTGATGATCATCGCTCG
>JAYTAK010000918.1:0-7176 GCA_043737515.1 Candidatus Kuenenia sp.
CAACGGTAATTCAACCATCCGCAAATTTGCCGATCAGGTAGGGGGCGAGTACTTTTCGAATATCTCCGAGGCGTTGTCTCAGGCTCGGATCGTTATCTCGGCAACTTCGTCAGGGAACTGCATTGATCAGCACCAGCTATTGCCAGGTACGATCGTAATCGATGTTGGCGTGCCGACCGATGTGATCGGCAACACACCATTGCGGCGCGACATCCTGATTCTGACGGGTGGATTGGTGAAACTGCCGGACTCCATGACTCCGTCATCCCGCATGCTCAAATTTCATCACCGAGTCATTCCGAGTTGCCTTGGCGAAACGCTGGCTCTGGCGCTCGATCAGCGGGAAGAGAATCTCTCACTTGGACGGCATCTCAGTCTGGATTCGATCCAGGACATCGGCGCACGGGCTCGTGCGCACGGATACGATTTCTCTCGCCTGTATTCTTTCGGGAATCCACTGGAAGACGCCGCTGCGACGCAGTTCCGTCAGGTGCGCTGGCGACTGGAGACGGGACGACATCGAGCGCTGCCCAGCGTCGATAAGCGGGCCGCGACTGCGGCCGACCAGCACGCCCGGCACTGCAACCCGGTGCTGCACACCCTCGGTCGATCGAGTGGCTTTGTAAAGACCTTCGTTCGGGGTGAGGGGTCGTATTTGTACGACGCTGAGGGACGAAAGTATTTCGATTGCGTCTCGGGATTCGGGTCATTGAATCTGGGGCATAATCATCCGGCTGTGACTGAGGCGCTGGTTGAGGCGATGAAGCAGCAGGCACCCGGTTTTGTGCAATCGGCGGTCAATCCGTTTCAGGGAGCCCTGGCGGCTGACCTCGCGGCATTGGCCCCCAGCGGCCTGGAAATGGTTTTCTTCTGCAACAGTGGCACCGAATCGGTGGAAGCCGCCCTGAAGCTGGCCCGCATCACAACGGGACGCGAACGGATGCTGTCCTGTGAAGGGGCCTACCACGGCAAGTCGCTGGGCGCGCTTTCTGTTTCGGGCACGGCAGAGTATCGCCGCCCGTTCGGTCAGTTGCTCGCCGGTTGCGATACGATTCCACGCGGGGACGCAGAGCTGCTCGAGCGAGAACTGACCACGCGTCGTTTTGCAGCGTTCATCATCGAGCCGCTGCAGGCCGAAGGCGGGATGTATCTTTTGCCCGAGGGATTCCTCCGACTCGCCTCCGAGTTGTGCCGCAATACCGGCACGTTGCTGATTGTCGATGAAGTGCAGACTGGCCTCGGTCGTACGGGAGCTCTGTTCGCCTGCGAGCACGAAGGAATTGAACCCGACGTCTTGTGCCTGGCGAAATCTCTGGGAGGTGGCCTGATGCCGATCGGTGCCATGCTCACGCGCCGCGAACTTTGGATGCGTGCTTACGGCACGGTGCAAACCTTCGCCCTTCACACAAGCACATTCGGAGGCGGAAGCCTTGCCTGCGCGGCGGGTCTGGCGACACTTCGAGTTCTCCAACAGGAACGGCTGGCCGAGAATGCCGCAGAGCGTGGCGCGCAGTTGCAGCGTGGATTGATCACTCTCTGCAGACGTTCGAAGTGCTTGAAAGAGGTTCGCGGGCAGGGGCTGCTGATTGGCCTGGAATTTCATCCGATGCCAGTGAACGTGGCGAACCACTGGCGAGCTTCCGATCCGACGGGAGCTGCGGCGATTCTGATCCCACAATACGATCGGTTGGTGAACAGCTTCCACGTACTGCACGCGCTGCATACTCTGCTGAATGGTCATGGAATCTATGCACAGATGTGCCGTTCAAATCCGTTCGTGCTGCGATTGCAGCCGCCGCTGATCGTCACGGCTGAGGAAATTGACCGATTGCTGCTGGCCGTCGAACAGACCTGCGAAGAGATCGACTACACGACCAGTCTGATCGATGATCTGGTTGCGAAGACGGCAATCGGCGAACATGATGCGGCGGCCGAGAAGTCGTCCGCAACATCGAACGCCGTGGCTACCGTGGCCTTCGATGTTCGCAAGGTATTCAACGAAGAGTTGCCTGCAATCTTTGCAACCAACGCTGATGCCGCAAAGCAGATCGGGGTGAGATTCCAGATCTGTGTCACCGGCGAAAGTGGCGGCGAGTGGTATGTTGATGCCTCCGATACCGGACCGATCGTCGCGGAAGGCAACCCGGGCGGTGCCGATTGCGGCATTACCATCGACGCAGGAGATTTCCGCACACTCTACGAAAATCCTGAAACCGATATGGTACGCCTCTTCTTTTCGGGCAAGGTCCAATTCAGTGGCGACACAAAGAAGGTGGGAAGGCTGCGGCAGCTCCTTGAACTTGAGGAACAACCGTCCGTGAGCCAGTTACAACCGGTCGCCGAGCTGTAGCGATCCGTTGATCTAACGTGGGATAAGCTTCCAGCTTGTCTTTTCTGAAAATGGACGTGGGATAAGCTTCCAGCTTGTCATTTCTGTTCTGAAAATGGAGTTTTCTTCAATCGATCCCTGAATCGAAGCCTAACCCACATCAAACTCAAACTAACTCAACACAGCGCGAGTCAGCATGCCGGATTCGGTGCCCATCGGGCGGTCTTCATCTGCGATTGAAGAAGTGAACGGCACTTAGCCATCACAACCGGCTTCGCGCCCATCGCGAATGAAACACCACGTCAGGAACAGGAACGAGTGAGCACTTCCCCACAGAATTCTCCGATGGTCGCCAAAGATATCGTCACGTCCGCAGTCGAGGGCGCGTCAACCCGTGCGGAAACGCAACCCAAAAAGCAGGGTCACTTTTGCATATTTCATGGGCTGAGTTTTGGCAACTGGATGCGATTGCTGGCGAGTCGTCCGCCGCTGCACTGGACCAGACTGCCGCGGCTGGCCTCCATCACGGGTTTTAGTCTCATCAATTCGGTGGAGGGTTTTCTTGAAAACTGTGTGTATGGCAGACGCATCAGACGGCAGAAGATTGAGCATCCTCCCATCTTCATCATTGGCCATTGGCGCAGTGGTACAACGCTGCTGCATAATCTGATGGCACTGGATCCGCAGTTCACGTATCCCAATCTGTATCAGGTGATTTTTCCAGGCAGTTTTCTGCTGACGGAAAAGATCGTCACGCGGTTGACCCGATGGGGAGTGCCGAAAACGCGGCCCATCGATAACCTGCCCGCTGGCTGGGACATGACCCAGGAAGACGAGGTCGCAATGCTCGCCATGACACTGCTTTCCCCATACGTGATGCTCGCTCATCAGGACGACCCCAGCAAGTACAGCCGCTTCTACGATCTTAAAGAACTTACGCCGACGGAACGCCGACGCTGGCAGGAATCATTCATCTGCGTTCTGAAGAAACTGACGATTCGAGCCAACAAGACCATCGTGCTGAAGACTCCTGTGCATACCTTCCGAATCCCCATCCTGCTGGAGATGTTTCCGGATGCTAAATTTGTCTTCATCCATCGTGACCCCTACGTGGTTTACAAGTCGACCGTCCACATGCGCAAGACGTTGTTCACGGAGAATGGACTTGGAAAGCCGTACCTTGAAGACATGGAAGAAGAAATCCTTCGGCCCTATCTGCGGCTTTTTGAAACGTATGAAAGCACTAAACACCTGATCCCGGCTGGTAATCTGCACGAAGTGCGTTTTGATGAGCTTGAAGCCGACCCGTTGGGGCAGATGCGTCAGCTCTACGATCGTCTTAGCCTGCCCGGGTGGCTGAATGTCGAGCCGAAGATTCAGGCCCAGGTTCCGGCGCTGTCCAAATATCAAAAAAACACATACAACATGGACGAGGAGTTGATGCGGAAAATTTATGCTCGCTGGCATACCGTGTTCGAACGCTATGGCTATCCCAGCCGTCTCCCCGAGTCAGCAGACACCTAGGCACAGGACAAAACGAAGACGCATACTGTTTTACTCAACACGCCCATGGATGAGATATTTATCGTTTAACGGCAAGCCGCAGGCGACCGCGTGCGGCCAAAAATGAATCCGGCGAGCGGAGTGGCGTGAGCCCTCCGGTACATTGCTTTTTTGTACCGGCAAGCTGACGCATGCCGCTCGCCAATTCTCTCATTCATGACCGCGTGGGGTATATACCGTCCGCAGGACAGCACGCCATCGGCCATCGAACTTCACGCCATCTCAAATGGCTTGCCGAGCAAGTAGCCGTCGAGGTTATTCACAAGACTCGCGCGGGAGGGCGGATGAAACGCCAGCGCCCGGGCCGACCCCAGAAGGCACACAACATCATTCGATGACAGGAAGGCGATTCCGCCCAGCAGCTCCGCCGCGTGGAGCGTCACTCGATCAATAGCCCCCTGCACGGCGTACCTAGCCATGATGACTCGGGCCAGCCCGTCGTTGTCATTCTGGCCGTCCGAAATCGCCCGAGCCGCATTTTCCAGCGCACCCATGGCTCCTTCGACATCAATCGCCAGTCGAGTCCGCTCGGTCGGCGTGCCACGACCAGCGAGCAGGACACGTTCCACCAAAGCGCTGGCAACACCGAGGTACGACGCGGAAATCAAAAGTTCGAACCAGATGAAGCTGCGCGTCTGGACGGCCTGCGCATGGGCTTCGTTGACCAGGTAAGCCACGAAAGCATCGGGAACCAAGACATCGCGCAGGATCACTTCATCACTTTCGGCACCCGCCAAAACGGAGCTGGTCCAGAACGGGCGGCGTTCGACTCCGTCCGCATCGGCTGGAACGATTGCCACCGCAAAGCCGCTCGGCTCACCATCGCCCCCCGGCGGAACGCACAAACTCACAGTAAATAGTGCCATTGATGCGGACAGGCTGCAGGGTTTTTTGCTGCCGTTCAGGACAAGCCCTGCTGGAGTCCGCTTTATCTGGATCGACGAACTCAGAATGTTCTGCCCGGTCTTTCCTTCTGCAAATCCCGATGCGAGGTAGAGGTTCTGACCGGAAATGGCCTCAAGCAACAGCGATTCCGCCCCGGTACCGAGTGCTGCCGTCTCCACCAATGATACTACGCAAAAGTGATGCATGGTCGTCGCGATGGCGAGCGACGGAGATCGGCTGCCAATCGCGCGATGGATGCGAACCGCTTGCAGCGCGCTGACACCGAGGCCATCGTACGCAGCAGGGATCATTAACCGGACGCCGCCACTTTCGCGAAACATGGCAATACTGGGATTACCAGGCCGCTCGGTCTCACTCAACGAAAGTTTTGCCAGCTTGTCGTCCAAACCGGGCAGTAACGCATTAAGGACTGCCCGTTCTTGCTTCAGGAAACTCAATTTGACGCTCTCTCGCTTGACCGAATTGTTGGCATGATTTTCATGACGGTAATGCTCTCCTCGGGAGATTTTATTCCGGACATGAACAGAACGCAAATCAAGCGAAAAGAGTCTCAGCCGCACTTGAGGTTTCGTGAGCGGCAAGGCGCTAGCCGCCTGTGCTGACCGAATGCACAACCCGCGGCTAGCGGTCTGTTGATTCTGATTCACCAGGGCCAGTCAAATCCGATGTCGAGTGCCGGTGACGAATGCGTCAGACTTCCGATGCTGATGCGGTCCACACCGCTTTCCGCGATCGCTCGTACGGTCTGCAATGTCACTCCGCCGGACGCCTCAAGCAGCGTCGAACGTGATGTCGATGCGTCCCGGATCGCCACCGCCTGCTTGAGCATGGCCGGAGACATGTTGTCCAGCAGCACGATCTCCGGTGACTCCTGCAATGCATCGCGCAGTTGCTTCAAAGAATCGACTTCGATTTCAATTCTCGGATTCACATGGTGTGCGTTTGCGTAGCGGCGAGCATCGGCGACGGCGGCTGCACAAGTCGCATCGCCGCGGGCGGCGATGTGGTTGTCCTTGATCAGAATGCCATCGTACAGACCCATCCGATGATTTGTTCCGCCTCCGCAACGGACGGCGTACTTCTGCAGGAGGCGATAACCGGGAAACGTTTTGCGGGTATCCAGAATGACGGCTTTCGTGTGCCGCACCTCGGCCACAAACTGTGCCGTGCGTGACGAGATTCCGCTGAGCAGCGTCAGGAAGTTGAGCACCGAGCGTTCGCCGGTCAACAGGGCCTGCACCGGACCGGTGAGCGACGCGATCCTGGTGTGCTCCGTGATCTCATCGCCGTCACGGACCTGAGACTCGACGGTTACTGCAGCCGCTAGCTCAGCAAACACCAGCGGCAGCACCGCGAGTCCGCACGCGACACCAGACTGACGTGACACAATGTTCACGGTTGCGGTCAGATCAGCGGGAATCACAGCAAGGCATGTGAGATCGCCAACATCCCGCAGATCTTCCTGCAGTGACAGTTTCACAAGCAGTCTTGCGGCGGACTGGCATTCTGAATTGAACTCAATCGTCATCAATCACGGTCTTTCGTGTCAGTCGATATAAACAAACTCATTCGCATTCAGCAGAGCGCGGCACAACTCTGCCAATCCGGCGGACTTGATGAAGGCGATGGACGCCGTCGATTCAGCGGCTGACGGCTGTCGCCCGAAGGCTGACCGAAACGCCTTCGAAACCTGTTCAGTTTGAGTAGAATCCGGATTCTCAGCCAGTCGAGCGGCGAAGTATTCAGCTTGTTTCAGCATGAATTCGTGGTTCAGCAGCGCGAGAGACTGCAGAGCCGTGGTGGTGACGTTGCGCGTGGGGGACAAGTTGGCGGCGTTCGGGCAATCGAGCGTTGCCAGGAACGGGTCGGGCGATGTGCGAACGACAAAGCGATAGATGCTGCGTCGCCAGAGTTCCGGTCGATCAGCCGTGATGTACGTGTAGACCGGAGCATATTCTTCCTTGTAGTCGAAGTCGCGATATCCGGGTCCGAACATCTGTCGGTCCAGTTTGCCGCTGACTGCCAGGACGCCGTCGCGGAGCGATTCCGCATCCAGGCGACGCGGGTTCTGACGCCACAGCAGACGATTGTCGGCATCGATCGTTTCTGCTCGCCTTTGTTCCGATTCTGAACGATCTGCCGTCGAACTTGAGGCTTGGCGATATGTCGCGCTCAGGCAGATCAGGCGATGGATGGACTTCAGCGACCAGCCGTTTGCCTGCAGTTGCAGCGCCAGCCAGTCAAGCAGTTCCGGATGCGATGGCCGACCACCTCCAAGTCCAAAGTCACTGGGAGTATCGACGATTCCGACGCCAAAATGATGGTGCCACAAACGATTCACGATGACTCGTGCGGTGAGCGGATTCTGTGGGGACACA
>JAYTAK010000919.1:0-16386 GCA_043737515.1 Candidatus Kuenenia sp.
ATCCCGCCAGCGGTGGTTTCTTCAGCTTCGTTTGGACGAACTACAACACGGTCATCAAGAGGATTGATTTTCATTCGAGTCAGCTCCGTAAATTCCGAGCCCAGCTCGGAGTGTTATGTAAAATGAATTCAGACAAAACTGTGTTTGAGATCAGCAGTTGAACAAGAGACCTGGGTCAAGCCCGCGACTACATCATTCCTGGCATGCCACCCATTCCGCCCATGCCACCCATTCCCATGCCGCCCATGCCGCCACCGCCATCGTGATGATGATCATCATGGTGCTCGTCGTCGGCCTTTTTCGGCTCATTCACCACAATGCAGTCTGTCGTCATCAGCAGAGTCGCGACGCTCATCGCGTTTTGAAGAGACGTACGAACAACCTTCGTAGGATCGATCACACCGAAGGTCAGCATATCGCCGTACTTGTCATTCAGAGCGTCGTAGCCGTAGTTGACTCTCTTGTCTTTCTTGACGCGATTAGCAACCATAGCTCCATCAAGGCCAGCGTTTTCAGCAATCATTCGGAGCGGCATTTCCAGCACACCGCGAACCAACTGAACGCCGTACTCTTCGTCGTTCTTCAATTTGAGTTCATCAAGGGCCGCAGCACAACGCAACAGAGCCACACCGCCGCCAGGAACGATTCCTTCTTCGATTGCTGCTCGCGTGGCCGCAAGAGCATCGTCGATCAGGTCTTTACGTTCTTTCATCTCAGTTTCCGTCGCCGCACCGACATTGATCTGGGCGACACCACCAGCCAATTTGGCCAGACGTTCCTGCAGCTTTTCGCGGTCATATTCGCTTTCAGTGCCTTCGATTTCACGGCGGATCTGATCAACCCGTCCAGCAATGTCAGCCTTCTTTCCGCCACCTTCGACGATGATCGTCTTGTTAGCATCAATGCGAATTCGCTTTGCTTTGCCCAGATCGGAAAGCTGCACGTTTTCAAGCTTGATCCCGAGATCCTTGAAAAACGCCTTGCCGCCGGTGAGCACAGCGATGTCTTCCATCATGGCTTTACGACGGTCTCCGTAACCAGGAGCCTTCACCGCAGCAACTTTGACAATGCCTCGCATCTTGTTCACGACCAGCGTCGCCAAAGCTTCGCCTTCGACGTCTTCAGCGATGATCAACAGAGGCACTCCGCCCTTGGAAATGGCTTCCAGGAGCGGCACCATCTGCTTGGCACTGGAGATCTTTTCTTCGTGCAACAGAATGCGGCAGTTGTCGAACACGACTTCCTGCTCGTCGTCATTGGTAATAAAGTGAGGCGACAGATAGCCGCGGTCAAATTGCATACCCTCGACAAGTTCAACTTCAGTGGTGACGTGACGACCTTCTTCGACAGTAATGACGCCGTCCTTGCCAACCTTCATCAGAGCGTCGGCCAGAATCTCGCCAATCTCTGCATTGTTGTTGCCAGCAATCGCTGCGACCTTGGCAATGGATTCACGGTCAGTCGCCTTCACTGGCTTTGACATCTTGCCCAATGCTTCGATGACAGCGGCAACGGCTTTATTCGCACCGCGACTTAACGCCATCGCATCGGCACCAGCCGCGATATACTTCAGGGCCGAACGGAAAAGAGCTTCGGACAGCACAGTTGCTGTGGTCGTGCCGTCGCCAGCCACATCATTGGTCTTGCTGGCGGCTTCTTTCACCAACTGAACAGCCACGTTTTCGTATGGATCTTCCAGTTCAATATCTTCAGCGACGGTCACTCCGTCCTTCGTGACTTTTGGTGCACCCCAACCCTTATCCAGCACGGCATTGCGACCGCGAGGCCCCAAAGTACTAGCGACTGCTCTGGACAATTTCGATACGCCGGACAGCAGGCTCTTACGCGCCTCTTCGTCAAACGTCAGCAACTTAGCCACGGCTTCTCCTCAAACTTTCAACGCAGTTATGATGGTTCACTTCAGGCCAAACATGTATCCGACCAATGCTGATCGTTGCACAGAGTGGCAGAGTCTTCAGGAATGGCTTCGCGGATTGCAAACCCTGTGCCGCCTGGAATTGTTGAGACGCAACATGTTTATGAGAAACAGTTTAGGGATTGAGACAGAAGTGTGACTTTGCGGCGATCAGTCGCCACCGGTCTTTTTGGCAGGTCGCGGGGCCGATCGATTATACTGCTCGCGGTCAAGAATGAGGCCCTGCAATATTAGCCGGAACGCGTTAGCGTCCGGTTTGGTCGGCATTCCCTGCAAAAACCGGGTGCTAACGCACTCCGGCTGATACGTCGATCTCGGTCGCGTGAAGTATAACGCTGACGCAGAATCGACCGGGCTGTCGCAAATTGCGACAACAGAGTTCACGCTTTCGAGACTCGAAGTCCGCAACGTGAACGTTTTGACAGAGCGTCCAATGCCCAAGAGGTAGGGTTTGTCCTACCATCGGTTTCGGAGAATCCGTCCGATTCGTCGCGAATTTCAGGAAAATTCGCACAGAAACGGCCTCTTATGAACGTACAAGAGGATGATTCTGCAGTTTGTGCCGGAAATAGCATGACATTTGCTCTGCACAGGCGAACAACTGCCACTTGTTGTCTGTCTGATATGAATGTTTCACTTCAGGGCGCATGGACGTAAGTCTTGACGAGTACCTCAAAACTGTTGTTTTATTTTGCAAAGGAACCTGCAAGATGCTTGTTCTCAGTCGAAAAATTGGAGAGTCAATTCAGATCGCCGGAGGCATTCGCGTCACGGTAACGGAAGTTCGTGGCGGGCGTGTGCGTCTTTCGATTGAAGCACCGGCGAATATTCGAGTACTCCGCAAGGAGATCGCAGACAATGCGGCCAAGCAAGCCGCACCTGAGATATCCGCTGAGTCTGACCACTGAATCTGACGACTTATTCCGTTCGCCTCCTGAAAAAGCCAGAGGCGCAAGTAAAGCAACAATTGCGGTTGTCGCCGTGTTGACTTTATTTGCGCGTCTGGCTTTTTTCGTGCGCCGAGAAACCTGCGGTTGATTTTCCGATTGGCTTGCCGACACCCGCTCAAACCGAGAAACTGAATTTCATCGGATTGATTTCAACGGCTGGCATTGGACCTTCGGGACAACTTTATGGTGGTGCGGAATCTCGTCGAGTTTGCCATCATCGCAGGAGTCTGGATTTCGTCGCTGCAGTTATTGAAGTTCGAAGTGCCGCCGGTGATTTCGATCGCATTTCTCATCGTGATCAGCATGGCAAAGACGGCATTTTTTGGTGCCGAAAACATCCGTCAGCTTGCCGAGGCGACTCGATCCAATATGGCGTATCATCGATTCATGTTGCTGATGCTGGTCAACATGGTGCAGATTATTCTGTCATTCGGGCTGGATTACCATTGCCTTCAGACAGTCAACCCCGACAGCTTCAGCGTGGTACTTCAATCGCCGACGCAATTCGAAATGGTCTTTGAATTCATTTACGTCAGCACGCTGAATTTTACCTTCTTTGGATATGGCGACGTTACACCTCAGACAGTGCCCGCCAAGTTTATTACGATGACGGAGATTGTGCTGGCATTTGTGACCGTGATTTTTCTGCTGTCCGATTTCATCAGCCTGAAAGAATCGCTGACGAAAGACAACGGCAAAATTCCCGGAGACAATACAGTACGACCGTCTAAAACAACGTAGAGCATCACGACCGGTGCCTGATGCTGGCTTCCCCCTTTCCATCAATCATATTTTGAAAGCACATCGATCAATGGCAGACTGGATCGAACCCCCGACCAAGGCTCCGGCGTTTTCACTCAAGGCGACAGACGGCACGACTGTCAAACTGTCGGAACTGAAAGGCAAGCCTGTTGTGCTCTACTTCTATCCGAAAGACGACACTCCCGGCTGCACCAAAGAAGCGTGCGCGTTTCGCGATCGGCTGCCGGAACTCCAGAAGCTGGGTGCCGTGGTGCTGGGTGTGAGTGCGGATGACGTGGCGAGTCACAGGAAGTTTTCCGAAAAATTCAGCCTGAATTTTCCGTTGCTCGCCGACACCGACCACAAGATGGCAGAGCAATACGGTGCCTGGCGGGAGAAAAACATGTACGGCAAGGTCTCGATGGGGATTCAACGTTCAACGTTCCTCATTGATGCACAGGGTGCCGTGGCAAGGGTCTGGAAGAAAGTGTCCGTCGATGGCCACGACCAGCAGGTGATCGATGCCCTGAAGTCGCTCGCGGACGCTTGATCACACACTTCACAATTGGAGCAATCCGATGGCGTTTGAGCCAACCGAAATCCGCAAGGGTGTGCGTGTCCTCAGCAAGAACGACCCGGTCCTCGCCGGTGTTATGCGAAATGTCGGGCCGTTCACGTTGAAGGCTGATCCTGGTGGCTACGAGATATTGGTGCGTTCAATGCTTTCGCAGCAGATCTCGATGGCAGCCGCGCGCACGATTCGTGGGCGGTTACAGGCGTTGCTGCCTGCGGGAAAAATGACGGCGAAGAATATCGATGCGCTGTCTGACGAACAATTGCAATCGGCTGGCGTCTCGCGGCAGAAGCAGACGTACTTGCGGCATCTGACATCCTGCACGCTGGATGGCACGATCAACTTCCGCCGAATAGCAAAGGAATCGGATGACAACGCCATTGCCGAACTCATTCAAGTCAGGGGCATTGGGCGCTGGACGGCCCAGATGTATCTGATGTTTTCCCTTGGACGGATGGACGTCTTTGCCCCTGACGATCTTGGGCTGCGAAATGCGATTGCGAGACTTTACGAGCTGCCCGAAAAACCGTCCCGCTCCGAACTGGAACAACATGCAGAAAGATGGCGGCCCTATCGCACGATTGCGTCGTGGTATTTATGGCGATCCCTGGAACAAAAGGTGATCGCCGACGAATTCCCGGTGTGACTGCGGCTGGTTCGATTTGACACACAATGTGCGGATGGGAGGTTGTCCAGCGCGCCAGTGTGACACAGTCGTTTAACCGCGTGGGCAACGCCCCGCGTGTGGGAATCGATTCACCGGGACACGGCCCGCTGGGCACGCGATGAAACGAGCCAATGCCAATACCGCACAGAGTCTGGCACACTTGTTGCCTTGACGTGAGATGCGCTGGCCTCCAAAGCGAGAATGACGGGGTACAGCACGTATGTCACAAAACTCATCAGGAAACCACGCATGCGCAAGAACGATTCCGTGTCTCATGTCATGACGAAGGACGTCGTCAAGCTCGACTGTAATGATCCTGTCTCGACTGCTCGTAAGCTGTTTGAGTATTCAGGAATCCATCATTTGCCTGTCGTGAAGGGAAATGAAATTGTCGGCATTCTGACGTGGACCGATTTTCTGCGAATCAGCTTTGGTGAATTCGGCAATCAGGACGTCCGCAGCCTCGACGCAATGCTCGACCACACATATCAGCTCAAGGATGTCATGAAAGCTGATCCCGTCACGATGCCGCTCACTGGCACTGTCCGCGAAGCAGCGCAGTTGCTCAGCAGTAATGGCTTTCATTCCGTACCCATTGTGGATGGCAAGAAACTCGCCGGGATCGTCACATCGACGGACTTGATTCGATACCTTGTGGATCAATACTGAATTTCTATTCAACAGGAGCGACGAGTGCCGGGCGCACGGTTTGCGTCCGGTCAATGTCTATCGGGATCCGTTCGCTATTTGCCTTTGCAGCTCAGTAACACTCAATTCCACGAAGACGAAATAGGACAATTTGTAAATGACGTTCTTGTTATTGTCCTGCAACTCAATCACGATTGGTACGGCTTCGAGGAGATCATCGCCTTGGTATTTCAGCACACCTTCTGCCTGAGCACGTTGTTGGTCTTTCAATTCTGTTACGATTGATTCTGCACGTTCAGCCGGAGTTCCGGCAGCGGCTCCGGGTTTGTCAAGACAGGCTGCCACGCGTAACATTGTGAGGGCTCGTTTGAGTCGAGGTCCGTCGATCACAATACTTCGATCGTGCGGGAGAAACTCAAGTCCCTCAACCTGCAGACTCTGATTTACCGTAGTCAGGTCGCGTGCATCGCCCAACAACTCATGTATCAGAGTTGTCTTTGTGGTTGATGGTATCACCACATTGCCTGGTTGCGGAATGACGGCAGCGACGAGTGAAGCCCCCTTGTCCTTCAACTCGTCAGGCTTTGGAAACGGCAGAAGCATCAATCGTCGCCCGGCACAGACGACCACATCAGCCACGCGAGGGTAATAGTGACAGCCGATGAATTCATCGAACAGTCGGAAGTTCATCTTGCCGAGCGGACGTGTGAGAATTGTTCCGAGTGCATTCTCAAACCTGAGTTCGCCCGAGATCCGGTGACTCCAGTGCTGGACCAGCTTCCGTTCAGGCAAAGGTACACCGGTTGCTGGCTGTTGAGTCTTTGAGTCTGGTTCAGCGGGATCGGCACTGAACACGACGGAGATACGCATTTCTCCCCGGCTGAGTTTCGGCGTTGAGTCTTCGTCTCTATTCAACGAGACTGCAACAGGGGCGCTTGGACGGGCATCTGTCTTTATCAGCGGATCGGCGTACCACGGGGACCGAACTGCCAACTGTGCCACAAGTGACTCATCAACCACAACGCCATAGATGGATTGGCCGAACAAACTTTGATCGACCACCGGGCGTGGGATCATGCCTTCCGCCGGGCGAATCTCCCGTTCAAATTTCAGCGTCGCAGCATTGAAGAACATCAGCCGGTCGGTAAATTCCAGCAACAAGTGCCTTCCGACAATGGACAGAGTGACCACCGATTTTCTGCGGTCGCCAGGGATTTCCATTTGCTGCGCTAATGCGCTGCCATCCAGAGGCATCGACCACAACTCTGATTCATCCGGCAGTTGGTTGTAGAAGACAAATCGATCCCCTGCGATCGCGCCGCCAACGATTCTTCCCAGTGGATTTCTGGGCAGCATATTGCCGCTGAACAGCTGCTTCTTGCTGGCTGTATTCACAACGCACAGCTGACCGCAGTTATTGTCGATCACATGATCGTCAACGATTGCTGAACGTTGCCAGACCGCGACACGTGGTCCGGTTTCTTCCGTCGCAATACCCACGGGAGAAAATGGCAACGTCAGAGTTTGCCATGCAACGTTGATTTCATAATCGAGCGTCTTCTGCTCCCGACCGCGCTTCAATTCGACGCGAATCTTGTGGAGGCCAATCTGGTCGCTCGAGGGTGTCCACGTAATTTGAGACTCCGCTTGGACGGAACCATCGGGCAGAACCGGAAATCCAACGGTTGCATCATCCGGGACACCCAGCAGGCTCCATGTTTGCGGACGTCCGACTTCAATCTGGTGAGGACCGCTCAAAACGCCCATTAATGGTGTCTGTTCCGGGATGCGTAGATCTTTCAACTCAACGATGACAGCTTCGCCATTTCCCAG
This sequence comes from Candidatus Kuenenia sp., assembly GCA_043737515.1. GTDB lineage: Bacteria > Planctomycetota > Planctomycetia > Planctomycetales > Planctomycetaceae > SXXK01. The sequence goes on from JAYTAK010000919.1 coordinate 7,350, forward strand.
GCAGAGTATCCGCTCATTGCGTTCATCCGGAAGAATTCTCCAGTCCGGTGGCGTCGAACGACTGAACTCCCGAGCCTGCAGACTCTCTGAAATTATGACTTTGCCGTAAATCTCTGCGTCAGAATACGCGGAGGAAGCGACCAGACTGACGGGCACCGTTCTGTCAGGCGAGGTGGATTCACGGCCTCGGGAGAGTGATAGAAGTGTCCCGCCGCGATGGAGAAATCCCACACCGAAGAACGACGATGCGGTGCGAGAATGGGCTGCAGGCTGACTTAGAATGGCATCCTTCAGGCTGCCATCGAGAATCGCGGTCATTCCGTACTCATCGGGAATCACGCTGCCAACAGTGTTGTGATATCCATCCCGCTCCATCGGCAATGAAAACTGCGGGACGCTTGACTCGAAGCTGTTCGACAGGACAGCTGGCATCAGAACTGATTTGTCATCAGGTTGCCGCAATCTCGCATAACCAAACGTCCCCGAAGAGCCAATCACAAATTCTGTCGCATCAGGAATCGCAAGACCCTGATCCGTCATCGTCTTCAGTGAAAGAGCGTGGATGCCATCTTCTCGCTCAAAATAGACAAAAGGGTCTTCCGGATTCTGCGATGCCGTCAACTCTCCGGCAACCCATCCGTGAATGGCAATTTCTGCGACACTCCTGAACGTGCCCGCGTCAAAGATTTTCAGCGGTGTCTTTGAATCGATACCAACTAAGACCAGATGTTTGTTTCCAAACTGCTTTGTCCGGAGTACTTTCAGAGGAGCATCAAGTGTGATGGCAACATTTGTGTCTTCCACTAGTTTCATTCCATCGATCCCGTAGCGAAGGATCCTGCGTGACTCGGCGTCAGGAACGATCAGACTTCCATCCAGCGTACTGAGTGCAGCAAACCGTTGATTGCCCGAAAAATGATTCTCCGGCCGAACGACGTTCACTACCATCCGCGATATCTGCGATTGTTTGCCGTCACTGACTGTGATCGAAATTTCAGACAAGCCGATGGCTGTTACAGGTGGCGTCCATGTGATCGTGTTACCCTTGAGTTCCATTCCGGGAAGCAAGTCGGTTCTGGAGATCTGAAGTGGAGGGTTGTTTTCCGGTAATTCGAGGCGAATTTCTGCAGGGCTTTCGGTGACGAGTGCTGAATCACTGTGAAATCGGGCACTCAGATATCCTGTCTGAGGAATCTGCATTTCATCGAATTGAGCCGTGATAAACTCTTTGTGGGTGACGCAAATCATTCGCTCGGCTTTTTCGTCAGCAATCAGCCTGAAGCTGCTCACTGGAGAATTCTTTTCCGTTTTCTTCGAGAAGTCGAACTGATCAAGCGTCACGGATTGCTCGACCGCTTCAAAATTCCGTGCATCAAAAGCCCGGAGCAGAATCTTCGTTGTACCCTGCGTCGTTGATTGGTAATTGGTCTGTACCTGAATTCCGACCAGCACGGCTCTGTTGTGAAGGAAAACCGGAGTCAACAATTCTGCGGGAAGCTTCCCTCCGAATTGCTGAAGGCCACTGTCGTGAACGACGGTTCCGCACAATGCAAAGTCGCCGGCAGGGCTGAGAACTATCTTCGGGTATGATACCGGACTGTCCTTCCACCGGCGAAATCTCTGATTGTCCGCAGCGAACGGCGTCACTCGCGTCATCCAACGAAGAGAATCCGAGCCTGCCTGACCTGCCAGAATCAGCGATTTGCCATCCGCCGAGATGGCCGCGTGGCCCACATTGTCTGCAATGGCGGGCGCGACCGATCCTGCCTCGGGATTCAAACCCAACAGTATCCCGGGGGCATCCGGGGCACTGCCGCTATTGGCAACACAAAAAATCCATGGATCCCCGACCGCTTCGGATGTTGTCAGTGCAGTGCCCTCCACGTTGCTCAACGGGAACTTCTGAATCTTCTGAAGCGCTGCAGCATCCACGATGTAGACGACGGACGGCAGTCCCTTACCACCTGTCAGAATCACGTACGCTTGCTGCTGTCCGATTTGTTTGGAAACGACATCAACAACTGCTGTCTTCAGCGTCAGACTCGCTGTGCCATTCCCAACGGGGCCGGATTCAATATCGGCAGTCCGAAACAGTCGAACCTGAGGTGCATTCTCGCACAGCAGGACGGTCGTCCCTGCTTCAGTATTGCTTGCCGTTGCGGCAATTCTCCCCGGCTCAGGAGTTCCCGCCACCGATTCAGCCGCCGTTGCAGCCGGAAGATCATTACGCGGCTTCTCGACAGGTTGAACGCCTGTCGGAGACTTGCCGGCACCAGCCATCATCATTTCGGCATCATGTTTGGAACCAGCGACAGCGACAAACGCTGTTCGATTCACGATGCGTCCACCGCGGCGAACTCGGAATTGGATCAATTCGTTTCCCTTTTGGTTTCGCCCCGGTGTCCACGTAATGTCATTGCCGTTCGCCTGCATCCCATCCGCCAGGCTTTCGATTTCGACAGTGTCTTCCGCGTGAAGCGGCTGGAGCTTCTGCGTGGACTTAACGCCCGCAATAAAGGGGGCTCCCGGAACGAACTCCGCGTTCATCGGCGGCTCCGTCCCGATGCCCAGCGCACTCAATGGTCGGATTGCCAGTCGGCCCCCGCGACAGACGATGATTCGTTCGCGATCAAAATCAACATAGGCGAATGTGCTCCCGGTCGAATTTGAACGTCGGGAATTCGTACTTGTACTCATCGGAAGTGAAACGGTGAAGGAATGCTCCTCTGCCGGTTCCGGACTATAATTGTGTCGAGTGATGATGACGTCTTCCGGTGCCAATTTCATCGTCACTGCAAAATCATCGCGGAGACTGACGACTTTGTCTGGCACCAGTACTCCCGTCTCCGAACGAAACAATGAAAATGCCCGGCCGAGCGACGCGACGATCGTGGACTGTGAATCCATAATGACGTTTTCGGAAATTGGGATGGTGATTCGCTGAGTTGTCCACGGTTCGAACTCTGGTGATGCTCCACCGAATCCATGTTTCAGCAGGGCGATGCGGGCACTTGAGTCGATTGCGATTCTTCCATCCGGCGATATCAGCGTCAGGTCCTTCAATCCGGACACGATTCCGATGTCGGACATGGAAGTCAATTGGATCGCCCCGGTTGCCTCTGCCCCGGTTGTCTCTGATCGCGAGGAATAATAAACGTGCGGGTCCGCTGAATTTGAAGACACATACAGCGATCGGCCAGAGTTGAAACTGATCGGTATCTCTGCAAGCTTCTGAAGTGATTCCGCAGCCAGCACATGGATCGCGCTCGGTTCGGCAGTCGCGACGCAAAGAAACGAAGCTGAGCCGTATCGCTTTTCCGTAAATGCGACGATGTTCGCGCCTGTTTTGAACCGCGCGGTTTCCGTACACTCCGGAACATCTTCGACGTTGTTGATTTCGATTCGCGCAATTGAATGGTGATCGCTGTCCAGACTGTAAAGGGCTCCGGTCGCCGCACCAGGAATAATGCTTTCGGGGTTTCCGGGAATCGTCGCCAGCGGAAAATCAACAACGACTTTGACGTTTAACGAGCGATGAGAATCACTACTGTCGTAGACGAATGTCAGGACATTCGAACTCGCCTGGACCTTTGGTGGCGTCCAGACAAATTCTCCAGGTTCAAGCGCTGCACCTTCAGGAAGTGGAGTTTCGACAGAGGTCTTCACTGCGGAGCTGGCCACTTTAAGAGGCACCCGCAATGTTCTGCCCGGAGGATACGGCCCGGACGCAATCGTTGGAAAATCGAGCCTCTGACTGTCGGTACCCGCCAGTTCAGCAGCCGGAACAATTTTGAGTTCACGGCCGAGCACACAGTAAAGCTGCCGGTTTGCATTATCGGGAAGCAACGTCAGCTTGCTGTCAACCGCTGCCGCAGAAATCTCGCTATCAATTGATTGCGGCATATTCGCGGCCCGGAATGATGGGGCACCCATGTCGTGGTACCAGTCCGGACTGAACTCCAACCGACAGGTTTTCTTAAATCGCGTAAACGTATTCGTGGAGGCAGTGCTGAGCAGGATTTGACCTGGATGTTCAATCGGCAACTGCGTATTTCGATCCGAAACCCAGGAACCGATCATCACCGGAATATCCCGGAATGCGCATCTGGGTGCCACAGGGCGGAGTGTGTTGTTCTTCAATGTGACGATCGTCTGTGCGGCTGCGACGGTATCAACGATCATGTCGCCTTTGATCAGAAACTGGTCTTGATTGGCAAAGAAAAGCGGTGTGAAAGACGGCAACTCGACTTCGCCCTGAATGGCTCTTGCCTGAAGATTGGAAGGCGGACGCCGCAGGTCGTTTCGCAAGAGAATGTTGCCGGTTCCGGCGATCCAGCGACCCGAATCACTGATCACTGCAGTCATTCCGCGTATCATGCCCACGTTCTCGACGATCTCACCGGTCTCGACCTGAATTGCCGTCAGCGGCATCGGATTGCCAAACCGTTTTACAACAAAGATCCAGGGATCATCCGGGTTCTTTGATGCCAGCAGGCCCGCAACGGAAATGCGTCCAAAATCCACCGACCGCGTACCGGATTTCTTTTCAGCATCCAAAATCAAAACCGCTCCGGCATCATCTAGGATGCAATAGTATCCGCCGCTGCCAATGGGCTTGAAGACCATGTACTGGCACGCAGCCGGAATTGTGTGTGTCACAGGCTGCGGATTCTCCTGTCGAAGCGACTCAGCCGCGTAAACATGCAGTTCATTTCCTCGTGTCTCAATCGCTGCAAGTTCCCGCGCGGTTTCATTCACGGCAAACTGATCGTAAGCTTTCTGCAGATGGACCGTCTTGATATCAAGGTCCACGAAATCTGAACTGCTGACAGCGGCTGCCGATGCGGAACTCGGGGCTGACATGATCGGAGCTGTGGTGACACTGTTCGTCCCGACTGTTTCAGGTTCCGGGTGATCGTCGATGAGCAGGAACCCGCACAGCACAACGAGCACCACCAATGGAACAACACTTGCCAGCATAATACCAAGGCGTCCCGCCACCGGCAGATTTCTGAATGCGATTAACAGGGAAGATATAGCTTTGTTTTGAGCGACAGGCTCTTCCCGGCTTCGCTTCACGTTCGTCCTGCGAGGCGGAAGCTGGCTTGGGGCAGATTCCGGATCTTCGGAGGCACCCCAGTGAAATGTATCGTCCTGCGAATCATCCGAATCGCTGGCATGGTTGGAGTCGAATTCGTGCAGTCTGCCGTCATCCTTGGATTCGGGATCGAACTGTTCGCCGCAGGCATCATCCTCGCCTGTGGCAGAGTCTGATGCTGGAATCCGAAGCACCGCGCCACAGCGTACGCAAGTCACCTGAACGGCAGCGTTCGTTCGCAGCGTGAACTGCAAAACAGCCTTGCACTTTCCGCAGCGAACACGTTTCTTCAAACTCATTGTGCAGACCTGATGTGGGAATGAGTGCAGCCGACCGGAACCTATTTGCAGGTCGGATTATCGATCGTCAATGATAACACCGAGTTGCTCAGAAATGACAATTGCAGGCTGATTTGTCAGGTGATCCGGGCTTATCGCCGCGGTGCCGATTCAGGAACCGTTTCAATTGCGTCCGGAGCATCTCTGTTACGAATTATCAGTCGTGAAGCAAAAATGTGATGTTTCCCACGTCGTAAGCAAAACGGATCACGCTGCCATCGAATGCCGGGACAGCAGGAAATCTCCCGGGAAGCTGAAGATGAAACTGACTGGATATGGACCCATCGTCGCAGTTCCAAACACGAAGTATGCCGCCTTCGGAGTCCGTGAAAGTCAGAAAATGAGTGCCGTCGTTTGTAACACCAAAAACATGGCAATCTTTCTCCGGCAATCGGATCGAACGCATTTCACGATGCTTGAGCAGACAAACAAGTGCTGTTGCGTGTTTAGCGTCAGGGCATTGCCGCCCGGACATCACAACAACAGGGGCGCGTGCGGCGGCTCTGGCGAATTGCGTTGATGTTCCATGAATCAACAGTGTATCGCGATTCGTCTTAACATTATGCACGACGACACCCGTTGCATATTCCTGATCGAATTCGCTGTGGCGGGAACGGTCCGATTTCCATTCAGAAAACTCCGGGCCCACATAGGCATCACGAAAGTCCATTGAATAAGGATCACATTCCCGCCAAACCGCAAGTTCATCATCGCCAATCCAGGCGCAGAATTTCTCGATGAAGCCACTCGACGAACTCAACGTGAAGCGTTCTTTCCCCGTTTCCGGATCAAAAACGACAACCCTGCCGGACGGCCAGGAAACACAGGACGAGCCGTCCGGAGAAATCATTACGGGACCGGTAACAATTTTGGGTTTACCTGTTTCGGCGTCCGGAACAGAAACCTGAATCGGCACCTTTTGAGCTGTCTGAGTCGCGGGATTCCAATGGAGCACAAATCCATTGCCGCCAACCATAACGACCGAGCGATCTTTTGCAACTCCGACGCTTGGCACTGGCACCATTTCGTTCTTTGCTTCCGGCGACAATGGAATTCGGCAATAGATGTTACCGTCCGGAATCGATTCAACGGTAATCGTGGAATCCTGATACATCGCTCGCCAATGATGTCGCGGATCAACGGAAACGAGTTGTGGCACAACGGTGTCCGGCAATGCGACAGGCGACATTGCGTTCGGGTCCGGATCAATCACGCACACACAGCCATCCACCCCGCCGCTGATCAGCATCTTGTCGTCGGCAGCGGTTTTGAGACAGGCCGTACTTCCGGAATGCGATTTGATTCGATGGTAATCGAGCTTTTCACCGCTCCAAATGTGAACAAATCCCGCCTCGTCACCAACCGCCACCGTCTGCCCGGCGCTTGCGAGAGCAATTCGTGTGGCTGAAAACTTATGTCTGAAGGTTGCCGGATCGAGTCCCAATTGCTTGAGTTTCTCATGTTCCGCCGGGACAGTAGGATATCCTTTCTGTTTCAGAACCACCTTTCCATCGGCGTCGAGCACCTCCACCGTGCTGCCCGGTCCGCAAAAGCCGATCCTGGAATGGTCCCGCGCAAACGCCACCGCATGAAACATGGACCCCGAGGCCTTGATGTAGCTCACGCACTTACTGTTCGGATACGAAACGCGAACAACAGATCCGTCTGTTGCAGCAACCAGCAAGTCTGATTCGTTCACAAACTCGATCCCGAGGGCTGGAGATCCTGAGAGCCCTTTCTTCGTGACAGGATCTTCATCGACTGAAACTCTCGGGTAGACAAGGATTCCCAGGTCCCATCGTTCCTTATTCTTACCGTGTGAATCGGTGACGTGCAGGATTCCACCGGCCGGCGTTATGAAATCCCGATCGTCAGGCGAAATGGCAACCGGAACATCCTCTGAGACAAGTGCATTAATCGGGAGGGCGTTACCAATGTAACGTGATACTCGCTCGTTGGTGGCGAGGGAATCAATGTAGACAATGTTCTGCTCGCCGATTCGAAAAATAAGATCGCCATCGGGCCCGGCCAGCGTCCTGACGATCGGGCCATTCAGGTGACGGCTATCGACGACGGCGAGAGTTTTCGCGTCAAGTATGTGCAGCGTATCATCCATCGTCTGTGCATAAATGGATTTGCGATCCCCTGACAGCGACAGGTGAATCACGCCCGAGTTTGCCAGCTTCACTCTGGCAACGACACTCCCGGTCACAGGAGGTAAATACGAAGTCAACGTTGTAATAGAATGCCTCTCGGCATCATGCTTCAGCATCCACTGCAGGTCTTCGAATCCCATTAGTCGTGTTCGAGCCTGTAACTGAAATTTAAACTCCGCGGGAGCTGTCAGAGTTTGCCCTGCAACATGTCGAAAAGCATTGACCAGCATCTTCTCAGTGCCGCCGCTTTCCACCGACAACCGTGCGATCGCCGCATTGACACCTTCCGTCTCGGCAGTCTTCAGTGCGTCCCGGATAATCGCCACGCAGGCTGCTGATGGTGCTTCCTGAGCCGGGCCTGCGACAAGCGCCGTCGAGCTGATTACAAACACCATGAAGGTCAAGTATTTCATCAATCGTCGCTTTTGTGCGCTAAATGTGTAAAGGTCATCGGAGGCCGGACTCCTCTGAATTCGGAAGCCCGTATCCGCAATCCCAGTGACGAGAGCGTTCCATTGTCTTTTCCATGCGACGCGACCCTAACCGTCCTTCGCCGCAAAACTTCGGAATTCCTGCGAAACTTTCCTTCTGCCGCGGTGTTCAAGGCTGCGAGGGCATAGGAATTTCCTGGCAGTGTCGCTCTGTACGACCATGACCGCAGGAATGTTTCTTGATTATGCCAATGGAACGGGGCCGACTGATCCTGAACTTCCGTGTTTGCAGGCTTCGGTTGAGCAGACCAGTCGACCCCATTCCCTTGGCACAATCAATGCCGGACAGGGTATCCGATGCGGCGTGCAGATTTCCAGCCAGTCGGTTCAGAATAATCGAGCCGGATTCTCTGCGGTGCGGTCCCTTGGTATATTATGCCGCACGCGGTCGCCAACGACTCGTTTAACGGCAAGCCGCAGGCGTCAGCAATGTGGCGAGGACGCTGTCGCCTGCGGCTTGCCGTTAAACGATATACCTCTCATCCTTAGCAGTGCTGGGTATATCGCTGGACGCGCGGATTTTCGCAAGAACCTGCCACGAGCCCATCCCCCCTGTTTGTTGATCCATTATGCATCGCACGCACTGCCAACGTTTTCGTCCTGTGGCTCAGACTCGCCGGGAACTGCTTCAGCACCTTGCCTGTGGATTTGGTTCAGTCGCGATGACACATCTGCTGGCGTCGAGGAAGTCGCGCGCGGAAGAGTTAAGCTCACGGTCGCCAATACCAAATGAGGGTCTCGCACCGAAGCCGACGCATTTCGATCCGAAAGCGCTCAGCGTCATTTTCCTGTATATGGATGGCGGCGTTTCGCAGGTCGATTCATTCGATCCAAAGCCGCATCTGGACAAGTGGAACGGGAAGCCGTTTCCGACGAAGATCGAACCGACGCAATTCAATAACATCGGCAATACGCTCGCCAGCCCATGGAAGTTTCAGCAGTACGGGCAAAGCG
>JAYTAK010000920.1:0-16364 GCA_043737515.1 Candidatus Kuenenia sp.
TTGCAGGGGGAGACCAGCGGCTGTTGCGCCGGTACACAAAAAAAATACCAGAGGGCTCACGCCACTCCGCTCGCCGGACGCATTTCTGGCCGCGCGGAGTATAACTCATGTTCCAGACGAAGAATGCTGGCTGATCAGAAACCCAAGTTCTGATCGCTGCTTTTGAAATTCACGACTTCATCCCATGCCTGGAATTCTTGTGTCACGTTCTTTGATCTTATCACAAAGAAGCCAATGGCTTCATAGACTTCCGCAAACACCAAGGTTAACAAACCAATCACGACAACCAACGTGATGGTGGCTGCCGGTGGCATCGGAGCACCGCCAGGCACCATTTGCTGTTGCATTTGTTCGTACTGGGCGACAAGATTGATGGCCAACACGAACGGTCGAATGAGCAGCGATCCAATGCAGTAGGCAATGAACGCACTGCGACCGGACATTGTGCCGCTCAGCACCCGGATGCCGCTGTAGATCAACCAAACTGTCAGAAGCAGTGTGATCCCCATCCCTGCAAACTGCAAAGGGCCGGGGAGTGGAAACGACTGCTTTGAAAACTCTTCAAATTTTTCGCGTAAGAAAAAGATCATAATGAGTCCGACTCCCTGCATCAGGAGTGATGAACCACCGAATACAAGATTCAGGATTCCGAAGACATTTGCCATCGTGGGCTTCGACGCACGGCGTTGCGGTGCCGCATATTTCGAATCCTGCGGAGGCGAGAATGGATTATTGGATTCGGGCATTGATCCGAAGGGCTGGCTCATGCAACTGACCTTACTTGAACGGATTGGCTGTTGAATTAAAGAGACATCGCTAACATCCGCTTCATTCTATACTCCGCGCGGAAAGTACAGGGCTGCAGCAACGGTCGCAGTCTGGCATCCAAAGAGATTCACGGCAAGGAAGTACGTCCCGTTTTATCATGCTGAATTCACTTCCCATCGATTCCGTTCTGCCCCGGATCATTGCGGCACTGCAGGAATCAAACTCCGTCGTGTTGCGAGCGCCGCCAGGTGCGGGCAAAACGACACGCGTGCCGCCAGCAATCCTGCAGACTCTGTCAAAGCAGTCGGGGCAGATTGTGATGCTGGAACCCCGCCGCATTGCCGCTCGTACTGCGGCACGACGGATGGCGTTTGAACTCGGCGAACGTGTTGGTCAGACCATCGGCTACCGCGTGCGCTTCGAAGAATCTGTCAGCCGCGACACGCGGATTCTGGTGGTGACCGAAGGTGTACTGCTGCGGCGACTTCAGGACGATCCGTTTCTGGAGGGCGTCGCTGTGGTAATCTTTGATGAGTTTCATGAACGACGTCTCGACAGCGATCTGGCGCTAGCCATGGTGCGGCGCGTCCTGCAGACCGTGCGTCCGGATCTTAAAATTGTGGCCATGTCGGCTACACTCGATCCGGCTGGCATCGCGCGCTATCTCGGCGACTGTCAGATCGTAGAAAGCGAAGGCCGGCTGCATCCGGTTCGCATCGATTACCTGCGGCGAATAGAACGTCAGCAGATTTCAGAACTGGCAACAAGCGGCATCGAACAGGTGCTGAAGCAGACGGACGGCGACGTGCTTGTGTTTCTGCCCGGCGTCGGTGAAATCATGCGAACTCGCAACGAACTGGAAGCATTGGCTCGGAGGCACAACCTCGCTGTCTTCACGCTGTTTGGGGATATGACAGCCGAAGATCAGGACCGTGTGCTGGCTCCTTGTGCGCAGCGAAAAGTTGTCTTATCGACAAACGTCGCGGAAACATCGGTGACAATCGAAGGCATCACGGCCGTTGTGGACACAGGCCTTGCCCGGCAGATGCAGTTTGATGCAGATATCGGACTGGATCGTCTGGAACTCACACCCGTTTCAAAGGCTTCGACAGACCAGCGAGCCGGCCGCGCGGGAAGGACTCAGCCGGGAATCTGTCTGCGATTGTGGGAAGAGTCCACTCAACGCCGCCGTCCGGATTTCGATGTGGCCGAACTGCATCGGGTCGATCTGTCGTCAGCGGTTCTGCGCCTTTTCGACTGGGGAGAAAGCGATGTCGCGGCATTCCCGTGGTTCGAAGTTCCGCCGTCGGCATCGATTGAGCACGCCCAAAAACTGCTGCGGCTGCTGGGGGCGATCGATGATGGCGGGATCACCGACCTGGGTCGTCGGATTGTACGTTTTCCCGTCGCGCCTCGAATTGCACGGCTGCTGGTGGAATCTCAAAGACTTGGCCAGTCCGATCGAGCTGCTCTCATGGCAGCTCTGCTGTCAGAACGTGATCCGTTTCTTCGCGGCAATTTCGATCAACGGCCTGAGCGCGGCGCGCCGATCAGGACGACGACAATCCATCGGTCGCGTTCCGATGTGCTCGATCGTCTGCACGCTGTCGAGGATTATCTGGCAGCGGGAAAAAGTCATTCGCTCTGCGGCGAAATCAATCGCGGCGCGGTGAAAACGTTGACTCAGGTCGCGCAGCAGTTGACGTCGGTACTGCGTGATGAATCTGCGACTGTTGATCGATCGGTGCCGCAGACAAATGTCGATCCGGATGAGGCCCTGTTGCGTGCGCTGGTTGCCGGGTTTCCGGATCGCGTAGCAAAGCGACGTGATGCGACCGGCGACAAGGGGCTGATGGTTGGCGGTCGAGGGGTCCGCCTGGGACCACGGTCTGCAGTTCAGAAATCGCCGCTGTTCCTGTGCGTGGATATCGACGGAGCAGGCTCAGACGCCACCGTTCGTCAGGCTTCGGAAGTGTTGCGGGAATGGTTGCCGGAGACGTTGATTCGGGTCGGCGATGAATTGTTCTTTCATCCGACGCAGAAACAGGTCGTCGCACGGCGTCGCGTTGCGTTTGATGATCTGGTGCTGGAAGAGACGCCCACCTCGATTGCCGATCCGGATGCTGCGGCGGACGTCCTGTTTCAGGCAGCGCAGAATCAACTGGAAAGTGTGCTGCCGCAGGATGACGATGAGTTCAGCAGCTTTCTGGCTCGCGGTCGTTGTCTTCGCGACTGGATGCCGGAACTGAAAGTGCCAGTCTTCGACGACGCGCTGCTGCGGGAAGTCCTGCGCGATCTCTGTCAGGGGCGACGTGCGTTTTCAGAACTCACGACCGCGCCGTGGCTTGCGGCACTGCAATCGAAACTTGACTATGCCCTGGTGCAGTTGATTGAGCGTGAAGCACCGGAGCGTATCACGGTCCCTAGTGGCAGTCGGATTCGCCTGGTGTATGAAACGGGCCGACCACCTGTGCTGCCCGTCCGGATTCAGGAGGTCTTCGGACTGAAACAGACGCCGCGTGTCGCCGGCGGACGCATCCCCGTGCTCCTGCATCTGCTGGCTCCGAATATGCGACCGCAGCAGGTCACCGACGACCTTGCCAGTTTCTGGAAGAACACGTACCCTGACGTCCGCAAAGAACTCAAACGCCGCTACCCGAAACATGCCTGGCCCGAAGATCCTCTGTCGGCACCGGCTGTCAAAAAGGGCTGAACGTGATGCCGCAACAAAATGATCGGCCCCTGGTGATCACACAGTCGGGATCGGAATCCTGCCGTGGAACGTGCGTCATGCGTATGTGAAAGAAGCCCGGCTTTTCAGGGCCGGGCTTCTTGTCGGTTCAGATTATTGACGAGCCAAACGCTTATCGCTGAGGCTTGCGTTTTTCTTCCCTGGTCGGGACCGTTCGTGGCATGGCGATCGCGGCGAGCAGTCCGGCGGTGACGGCTTCCAGAGTCGTCTGTTCGTCGGTGGTTGCTGCATCGTTGGTGAAGACAACCGTGGCCGGAGCCAAGGCTGCGATCGGGAGAACAGTTTCCGAACCGAGGTCGCTCATAAAGAACGAATCCAGAGCCATTTCTTCCATCACCGCATCAATCTCGGCCAGTGGCTGAACGTGTTCAATTTGTTCAACCGCTGCTGCAGACTCCGCAAGGTAACTCGCGGCGGCTTCAGGAGTCAACTGCACGACAGTTCCTGCCGGATGAGCCGTAATACTGCGAACCTCATCATCAATGCGGTTCTCAGCGTACGCGGTCAACACCACCGACGCCAACTGAACTGCATCAAACGGGTTGTCGGAATCCGAAGGAAGCGGCAGGTCCGTCGAGACAACCCTGAAGTCCTGCGGCTGACTCCACGGTCCAGGCACATTATTCCCGGTAACCGCACGTACCCACCAGCGGTAGTTCCTGTTCGGAGCCAGCGTGGTCGTCGTCGTGTAACTGAGTCCGGCGATATTGTTGACATTCAGGACCGTCGGTTGACCGCCGTCGGACATGTTCTTCACAATGATTTCGTAGGTGGCGGCATTGGCTACGCCCTGCCACGTAAACGTCGGTGTATTGTCGTTGGTTGTGCCACCAGGTGAGATCGCGAGCGGAGCGTTTCCGATAGTCGCATTGATTGTGAAGTCGGCAATGCCGCTCCACTGAGACGCCAGGCCATTTTTGTCGAAGCCACGCACCCAAGCTCGGAATTGACCATTTTCCAGAGGCAGGGTCGGGGTATAGAACTTGTCGGTCAATCCCTGCACGCGGAGCACCTGAGACACACCAGTCGTGAGATTGTCTACCCACAATTCGTACGTTACGAATTCAGTGACACCCGTCCAGCGGAAGGTTGGCGTACTTGTTGTGATCAGGCCGCGTGGAGTGATGATATTTGGAATTGGGATCAGGAAGTCTTTTGCGACACTCCACGCACCACGCGCTCCGGCAGCGGTCACGGCCTGGACCCACCAGCGATAGTTGCCGGCTGGCATCGGGTTGGCTGGCGTGTAAGTGATCAGAGCTGCACGGTTGACGGCCGGTACTGTCCTGCGAATCACCTGGGCCACACCCGTAGTCAGGTTATTGACCCACAGGTCGTAGTTTGCGGCGAAATCAATGGCCTTCCAGGTAAACGTCGGCGTCGTGTCTGTTGTCACGCCCATCGGAGAGACAGTTTCCGGTCCCACGCGATAGTCCATGCGGAATCTGTGGACGAGGCTCCACAAACCCGCTTCGCCGTCAAAAGCGAGCGGACGCACCCAGACATCGAACGTTCCGTTTGGAAGCGGAGTCGTCGGTGTGAAGGAATTCGTCGTCAGCGCGGGCTGGTAGATGATCTTTGTTTTACCGCCAATATGATTCACCCACAATTCGTAGCGAGGTGCACCCATGTTGGTCCAGGTAAACGTCGGTTTCGTATTCATCGTGACGGCACCCGGTGCGCTGAAGGTTGCGCGACCGATGGTGAACGTCTTCGACGCACTCCAGTCGCCCGCGACACCGTCTGCGTCGAAGGCGCGTACAAACCAGGTGAACGTGCCCGAACCCAGTGAAACCTGCGTTTCGTAGCTGTTGGTCGCCACGAACTGGTGTCGAAGTACCTGATCTTTGAACGTTGGCTGGACCCGGTTCACCCAAATGTCATAACGCGACGAGCCTTCCAGTTTATTCCACTTAAAGACTGGAGTCGTGTCGAATGTCGCACCCACTGGAGAAGTCAAAGTCAGGCGCGTGACTTCAAACGGATATGGAACGCTGGTCGTTGTGCCGCTGCCATTGGTTGCCGTGACTGTCGCTACGTAATGCCCCGGAGTCAGATTTGCCGGTGGCGTGTAACTGTTCGTGGTCAGGCTGCCCACGTTGATCACGTTAATCTGACCAGTTGTTGTATTGTCAACCCGCAGTCGATACGTTGCGGGGCTGCTCTGCCAGGTAATTGTCGGAGTCAGATCGCTGGTGACCGCAAATGGCCGCAGAATGATCGGAGCTGTCGGTTTGCCAACCGTGACAACTTTGTCAAAGAATCCTTTCTTGCCAGAGTCATCGGTGACAATCAGTCGCACGATGTAGGAGGTACGGGTGACATCGGTGTAGCGGTGCGTTTGTGAAAAGCCCGTGGCGTCCTGCGTGAAGTATTCGTTTGGATTGTACGTCGGGTCGGTGAGCGGTTTTGTCGGAGAGAGGTTGAGCGGATTCCAGTCGAAGTCCCATTCCCACAGCGTGATCCTGCCAACTGCGGGATTGGGAAGTGTTGATTTCGAACCGTCGAACGTGATGAGTTCATTCAGACCCGCAGGGTTCGGAGTCGCCACAAACAAGGCGATTGGCGTGGTTACCAGGTATTCGACGGCACCCAGATCGATCGAGATGACTCCGTCGCGATTGCCTTCGATCAGACGCGGGTTGCCGATCGCATCCGATTTCCCCAAAGGATTCCCTGGGTAAAGGGCATTGCTTCCCGCATCGACCGCACCAGCATTAGGCTTGAGACCGTGGTGTCCAACCCCGTTCCCCGCGCCGTATTGCAGAACATTCGTGAAATCAGGAAGTGCAACACTTGTCGGAGTACGATCGCGACCGAACCTGTCCGAGACCAGCAGTCCAGCCAGCGTCGCAGTATCGAATGTTGCGTCCAGAATCTGGAAGGTATTGAAGCCCAGCGACGAGACGCCGCCGAACATATCCCTGCCGATGGTTGTGTTCGAGTTCGCCACTTTAGTTTCGACCGAATTCCGTTCCAGAATCGAGTTTCCGATTCTGGAACTGATTGGTGATTCGCTGGCGAGCCCGCCACCTCGAGACGAAGAGTGATTCGCGATGATCGAGACATTCGTCAACGTCGAACTGGCCGCGCCTTCATTAAACAACCCGCCTCCGCGGGAGACTGCCACGTTGGTTGAAATCGTGGTGTCCAGGTAGGACGCGGTCCCGACGTTGTTGACCGCTCCCCCGCGAGATCCGGCGACGTTTTCGGAGATCGATGATCCGGCGACCGTCAGAATCCCGGTACTGAAAATGCCGCCTCCCTGGTTGTAAGCCTCATTGCGAATCACGTTCACATGCCGCAGGATCAGCGTGCCTTCGCTGAAGATGCCGCCCCCGTCAAATGCCTCACCACCCGTTACGGTCAGGTTTTCAAGAGTCAGAGAAGCTCCGGGGAACACATGGAAGACCCGGTCTAGATCTGCCGCATTGATGATCGTTGCCGCCGCACTTACCCCCCGGATCGTAAAGTTTCCGCGGATGTCGAGGTCACCGAGAAAGCTCCCGTCTTCAAACCGGCCGGAACGAGTGAGCGTATACGTGCCGGAACCGAGGATCACGACAGCGTTGCCCAGGTTCGCATTGCTTTCCATGACTGCTGCACGCAGCGACACGACACCATTGATGTCTTTCGCCACGCCATCACCAACGGTCGTATCCGGCGTATCGAGGGTTGTCGTGACAGAATTCGACACAACCCATGTGTCGGAGGCGTTGGCCAGCAGATCCTTACGCTCATCCAAATCCTTGATCCCGGAGCCAAGCGCCTTGAGCGTGATCACATACGTACCTGCTTCACCTGAGACCGTCCCAAGGTTGAGTGTGTAGTTCATGGTACTGCCCGGAACCGGGGCCAGCATGCCGGCTGTGAGCGGTACGACGACGCCATTCCTGGTCAGTGTCAGGTCAAGAATATCGAGGCCATCCACGTCTTCGCTGAAGTTCAGAGCAACAACGTTTGCGGAAACGCTGCGAGGATCCGGCGAGACCGGAACAAACGCCGCCGTCGGATTCGCGCCAAGAAGGCTGCCGCCTGAACCGCCGCCGCCACCACCGCCTTGTTCACCTCCGAAGGACCCATCCCCCGATGAACTTCCGCCCGAAGAATTGCCACCAACGGAACCGCCACTGCCACCACCGGAAAACGAGGAGGCAGGTGCAGTGATGGACAGTCCATACGTTCGAGCTGTCCCGAAGTTAAACGATTGTGCAGTGCCTCCCAGATTGGGGGCTTCATTTCCCAAGACTTCGATGATGTACTCACGCCCTTTAACAACGTTGGCAGACAACGTTCCGACGGTTCCACGCGGCACGACCACAAACTGGGCTGTATTGTTGAGATTCTTGATCAGCGGCACTTCTTCCGCTTTCCGCCCTGGAATGACTTCATACAGCATCAAATAGAGCGTATCACCGAGTGCATCGCTCGCATTCAGATCCAGGTTTAGTCCTCCGGTACCGGCCGCAGTGAATCGGTAATAGTCGCGGTCGCCCTTCGTATCGATACTGAGCGTATTCCCTGTGGCCAAAGAATTCACGGAGAAGGATCCGGCAACGCTGCCAAGGCTGGTGGCACCGACAAAGCTGTTATTCCATTCCAGTGAGTCCCGAACAATTGGCGTCTGACCTGGCCGCACGTTAAACACATCGCCACGACTCAGCGAAAATGGCGTTACGCCTGTAAACCCAGGTACATTATTACCCGTATCCCACTGATAATGTTCCTCAGCAAGGACAATTCCCAGGTTGGTGACGTCGTAAAAATCGCTGAAATTGAGCGTTGGATCTGTCGTATCAAATCTGTTGAAATCAAAATCCGATTCCACGCGCCAAGTTGGCGTTCCCCAGCCGTCAAAACTCCAGAGCGGGAACAGAGGACCTGGATCCCACGAACTTGGAGTGTCACCCACGTCGTTAAAGAATCCGGTGGTCCGTGTCTGGTTTCGAAATCTGTCATAATCGTGCGGGAAGAATCCAGCCGGAGCATTGTCGTGGTTGCCGTTCGGCGGATGCGAATGGAATATCTCGCGCGATTTGAATTCCGTTTCAGAGCCATCGACGTATGCAAAGCCGTTGATCACGTCCAGCGAGTTGCCTTGATTCTCCCGGAACACAAGATCGAAGCGTGACAATGCATCGCGATAACCCACATCCCACAAGAAAGGCGGATTGTCACCTGCATTAAAGTTGGTCTGAGTTCGCATCGCAATTTGTGACGTATAGCTGTCAAAGTACACATCCGCACCGACGTTACCGTCGAAACTATTGCGGAAGACCTCCGCATCAATTCCTGACAGGCCGAGTTCCTCGTCTGCGTCAGCCGCAAGCAGGCGACCCACACTATCGACTGTGCCAACGCGAATCACCAGTCCACCCAACGTACCGGGAATCTGTCGAAACTGGTGAGTCCAGTGCGGGTTGGCGGGAACCGCAGCGTTATTTGCATTATCGGAGACGTTGATCGGAACGGTCGATGTCTGCGTCGTCGATCCGTTGGATTCAATCATATTGTCCCGGACTCGTAATTCAATGTTGGGGCTGACCTCAAACTCGATTTCGCGGATCACGGTACCGACCGAAAAAATTCTCCGAAAGTCATTGGCGAAAACGTACGTCTCGAGGTACGCATCGAGCGGATCGGCAGAAGAGTTCTGTAACTGCACATGCGACGCGGTGTTGACGACGTAGATGCCTTCGTATCCATTCGAATTGATCTGGTTGCTCAGAATCGTAATGACGCTGTCTTCGCCCTTTCGATTCAGAATGTCGATGCCGCGCTTTTTGTTGTTAACAATCCGGGAATCGACAATCGAGAGACTGGATTTGTGAGAATACTCGACGTCCTGTCCACCGCCGACAATCGGCGAGATCCTCAGGACGCTGTCCGCCAGATACTCCACACCATCGCCACCGTTGCGAATGATTTCGGCGTTACTGATGGAGACATGCACATCCGTAACAACTTCGTCTCCGTGTTCGACGTTGCCGCCTTCAGTCTGAGCGAAGTGACCAATATCAACTCCGTCGCCGATGTTGTCTCTGAAGAAGTTGGTCGAGGCTTCAATGTGGCGACGAGTGACATACTGGAAATCGGAGAATTCTGGCGGAATTGGAGGGGTCGGGTTCACGTAAGTATTCTGCCCCATCAGAAAAGGCCCGGCACTTTGCGTGATTTTGAGTCCGTCTTCACCGTTTCTGTCGAAGATGTTGGCTCCCGGAACCGTCCCGTTACCAAGGACGGCAGACACTCCCTGGCCAAGCTGCATCCCGCTCTGCCCATTCCTGTTGTACTGGCTGCCAAAGCTGGTAAGCTGGATGTTCATCCCGCCGACACGGCGTTCAAAAACGTCATTCTTATCTTCAATGGATACGCTGCGGAAACCATCTTCGCCGTTTTGGTTGAACTGCGAACCAAGAATGTCGATGTGTCCGAAGGCAGCCCCGTGGTTTCGCAGGCCCGTCAGACTGTTATTGTTGAACGTGGTGTTCTTGAACGTTGCATCCAGAATTGGTGTGTCCAAAAAGTTAAAGGCATCCACACTAAACCCGTCGCCGACGTTGCCGTCAATCTGAGTGTCTTCAGCAGAGAATACAATATCGGGCTGCCCAAGCCCAAAAATCCCGACGCCACCTGCCGATTTTGTCGATCCCGGAACTCCGTCATTCGGATGGAATCCCTGGCCTGCAGCGGTGTGTCCATTCCCCGTCACCTGATTGCGGTCAAACTGCACGGCGACTCGAGCATCGACCACGATGCTCATCCTGACACCATATTGAGCATTTTCCGAAATCACGTTTTCGTTGACACGGAAGTCCAGTCGGTCTTTCACGGTGTTCGTGGCAAAGAAGTCGAAACCATCGCCAGAGTTGTTTGTGGCCCGGTTTTTCTCAGCCACGAGGGCGTTCAGGTCGGCATCCTCCGAGCGTTCGAAATGAAACCCGTCCAGTTCGTTGTTCAGAAACGTGTTGTTGGTGAGCTGAAGATCCTGAAGCCGCGTCCGCTGATTCATCAGGAAGAATAAACCATTGCCCTCGTTCCCCTGATTATCCACTCCGATGATGTTTCCATCAATAATCGATGTTGCCAGCAGTGAAATGGCCGCGGCGGGTATCACATCGTCCGTGAGCCTCACCACAATCCCGTCGCCGGAATAGGGATTTGTCGCATCTCCGTCGTCCTGACTGGACACAATTCGGTTGTTACGAATTTCAAACGATCCAGTTCCATGATCCAGTGCTTCAATCACGATGCCAGCCTGCGTATTACCTTCCAGCAGATTGCCGTCGCCAGTTGCCGACGTTCCGATGTTGACGTCAAAGCTGACATCCTGCAGTCCAGGCAGGGCCAACGGATCATTGGGATCCAGAGGCTGGTCTGTCCCCAGTCCAAAACTGTGCGACTGGATATGAATTCCGGACTCCAGATTCCGGGAAATCGTGTTTCCCACGATATCGCCGTTGAAGATCGTACCGGTTCCCAGGTTTACCAGGAAACCCGTCATCCTGTTCCCTGTGATCGAATTCCCGCTGACTCGCTGAGGCAGCAGGTCCCCAGTGGAAGTCGTGTCATCCAGCCTCACCCAGTTACCACCGCCGCCGTAGACTCCATTACCGATGGCAGAATTCAGGCGAAACGTATCTGCATTAATCACTGAAACTTTGAACGTGCCGTTCGCTGCAGTATTTCCAAGGACGCCGGTCACGCGAATTTCGTCACCTGTCTGCAGACCATGGCCAGGTGACGTGATGGTCAGGCTGGATGAATTCGTGGCATTGGTAATCACGTTGGCGGTCCATGTGCCAAACCCGATTGTGGGATCATAGGTGCCATTGCCGACTGTGGCGTCGAGACTGAACCTGTTGGCGTCAATCACTGTGATTCTCTTCACACCGTTGGCCGCCGTATTGCCGTTGACGTTGCGGACGCGGACGCGCTGACCTGAGGTCAGGCCGTGATTCAGTGACGTGATCACGATGGGGCCGGCATTCGTGGCCGCACGGATTGTCCCTGTGGGAATCGATGCCTGCATATCAACAGTCACAAGTCCGCGAATCGTGCCATCCGTACGAAAATCCGGCACGTACCACGAACCGCCACCTTCATATTCAACTCCTGGCGTATCGCCGAACACCAGATTGACCTGAAAATAGTCCGGGTCTAATACGGTCACCGAGTGAAGGCCATTGGCATTATGATTGACAGCCGGGTCGTGGTTGACGATGCCTTGCAGCATAATCTGGTCACCAGTCACGAGCCCGTGATTCGCCGAATTGATGACCACCGGCACACCCGGAATTGTATCCTCCAGGTCATCCACTGAGCCGGTGCGCAACACACTCGGCAGGACGGAAACGCCGTTTTCTCCGTTGTTGGCGATGTTGTTCCCGATCACTGCCCCGGTAAAGTTGCTGTCAACCATGCTGAATTGGATGCCGTCACGTCCCGATGCAATAAACTCGTTATCGGTAATGACTCCGGTTACGTCGCTGAATCCCTTGGCATCAATGAGCAGTCCATGTCCAGGTGCGGACCCTACGCTGTTACCAAGTATTCGGACGTTCGTCGTGGGAGAATTCGTCAGGTTGAGGTTAATCCCGTGTGAGGCACCAGCCACGCCTGGACCAATCGCAAACTGAGACGCTGTGATCTTGTTCGGATCTCCAATCATCTGCCCCGCAACAATCCGGTTTCCGGTGAGTGTCGCACTGACATCTGCGCCGATCAGATCGTCTCCGAAGACCGATGTCGGGATGCCCCCTGCCAGATCGATATCAATCACAAACGACAGTGATTCCCCCGGTGCGAAGTCATTAAAGGTCACCGTCAGAGTCTTGTTGTCCGGACTGACAACGCTGCTGACCAGCCCCGTGGCTGCGGCAGAGGCCGGCGTCGGGGTAAAAGGCTTTCCAGTTGTGCCGTTTTCGTCGAACTGCAGCCCGATGCCGGCCAGGTCCAGGACAAAGGTCTGCAGGAATTCATTTTGCGTTGAGTTATTCGACAGGACCATGGGCTGGACGAACGTATCGCCGTCCGCGCGGAAGACAATTCCTGCACCCTGAGTCTGGTTGCCGATCTGATTGTTCACGATCGAAAGCCCGTCAATCGGGGCGTCGATCGATTTGATGCTGACGAAGTCGCGATTGGGAGAATCGATTTTCAAATTGTTCTCAATTCGAAAATTGTCCGCCGATCCCTGATTGACGTTCAGAAACACGCCTTCAATGCCAGCCCCGGCCGAGATTGTCGATTGGGTGATCAGGCCATGCCCGATATCGCTGCCGCTCAGAGCCTCAATTCTGATGCCCGGAATCGTTGAATCATCAATCGTCAGCGCATCAGTATCAGTATTGGTCATCGTCAGGGACAGCCCACGGGCCGTGCCCTGCATGATGACGTCCTCAATTGCTATCGTGTGCAGCCCTGTCACATTATCGAGACTGATGTTGAATCCCAGCGTCGTATACTGCGACACCGTGATCGATTCCAGGGCAAGGCTCTTCAGAGTCCTGTTGCCGGAAAGGTTAATCGACAATGCATCCCCCGAACTCGCCGAGATCGAGATGCCTTCAACAATCAGCGAGTCGAAGGGGCCTGCGTCCAGGTCCGCATTATCGACTTCGATACCTCCGAACGTGTTTAGAAACTCCGCCCTGTTGTCGGGATTGATCACCAGTGCAGTCAGCAGCGTGCGAGCCTCAAGCGACTCACAACTCAGTGATCGGCGGGATGCTCCGCGAACGATTCTGCGCGTCCCGGATGGCTGGCTGAAATGATTTCGAGCGGCAGAAAGCCATGTATTCAAAAGCATGTGGGTATTACCTATGCAAAGTAGACTGACTCAATCCGGGTCAGTCGCGACACATCAAAAATCTCAGATAACCACGACGGGTGCCAACACTACGACAGGCACCAACACAACGACTGCAAGTACAACTGCCGATCACTCCGGGCTTCCAGCTTGAACTGCATCTGCGCAGTTTTCTCTGGTAAAGGTCCGAACCTGTCACATCATTCGTTCGGAATAACCGTTACAACGGGTTGAGAAAAAGCCGAGGCGAGACGGGAATTTACGCACGAATCCACCGTTCAGACGACCAAAGACCGCCCAGCCAACACATTCCGCTGAGATCCCTGCAAAAACGTCGGCAAAAATCGCCGATTCTGCCAGAACCGTCACTGAACCAGAAGCATAGCCAATTCCTGATAATCTCGGCGAGTCCGAACCAGCGAAAGGTCTTTATCTCGCGGAAAAGCCTGACAACTCTGCCGCAACCATGTGCTGGAATGACCAAGTGTGATCCTGTTCAGCCATGAATCTTGACGAAGGCTTCGCCCGCAACCCAATCGGTTCTGTCCACGGATGAAACACCGATCCCACACGCATCTGCGTTCATCCGCAGTC
This sequence comes from Candidatus Kuenenia sp., assembly GCA_043737515.1. Lineage (GTDB taxonomy): Bacteria > Planctomycetota > Planctomycetia > Planctomycetales > Planctomycetaceae > SXXK01. The sequence goes on from JAYTAK010000920.1 coordinate 13,926, forward strand.
CGGCCTTGCCATCCGCAGGAAGCCTTTCAAGGGCGTTTTCCTGTGGATGGCAGAGCCGAACTACGGATGAAGAACCGCAATGGCAGATAACTTCAACCAGCAATTCCCCCAGGTGCGCAACGCGGAGCTGATCGCGAATCAAACCACCACTGAATCATCAATGCCACGGCCATCGCTGCCACAACCCACTGATACCACGTCAGTCCCAGCCACCAGACTTCCGCCGGGCGGATGAATTCGGTGGCGAAACGGAAGACGGCGTAGCAGATCAAGTACAGCTTGAGCTTCTGCTGCGGCAGAATGTTCTTCGCGGTGGCATAGACCAGGAAAGTGGCCATCACGAGATGAAACAAACTCTCGTACAACTGCGTCGGGTGCCGCCGGATGCCATCGCCAAAATCAACGGCCCAGGGCATCGTTGATTCGATGCCGAAGCAGCAACCGCCGAAGAAACATCCCCAGCGACCGATTGTCATGGCCAGCGCAAGCGGCAGAGCAAACGAATCGCCCGTCTTCACACGAATTCCCATCGCCAGCTTGATCAGCTCGATCGCCAGATAGCCGCCGATGATGCCTGTCGTCACAGTCTTGCCATCCGAGAACCAGCCAGCCGGGGCTCCTTCGATCAAACCGACGGCAAAGGGCAGTTTTGCTCCGAGGGTCCCGCCGCAGAATCCGGCCACGATGACCGAAAGTCGTTGCTTCAAAGGCAGCGCCCGGAGGGCGTGAGTGTGCGGCAGGTTCCAGCGCGTGATTGCAAACACGGCAATGGCCAGCAGCATGAAGCACGAATAGACAGAAAGTCGCATGGTTGAGACAACGAACCTGGGCTGTACGCGAGTCACGTTCTGTAACAGCGTCTACCTGTTGATGCTGTTCATGCAGGTGACGATCAGAAAAAGCACCAGACAGACGACGATCAGAACCGTGATGGCCATCACCAGGAAGATGGCTCCAAGGCTGTAGATCAGCCCCATCAGCGCACCTTTTGCAGCGGCCCCCTGTTTCTGCTTTGATGCACCGACCAAACCGCCGCCAACCATCGCTGCAAAAACAATCGCACCAATGGCGAACCAGGCGTCGTCAGATACGAATCCCCAGTCGCGTCGGAAGAGGCTCAAAAGGAATCCCGCGAATCCGGCCACAGCAAGGCAGACCATCGCGATGCCGCCCCACAGCAGGTCACGGCGAACTTCTTTCTCCATCCGCACCGGTTGACTAAATGGATTGTCCAGCGCCGGCAGCGCGCCATGCAGTGGGGTCTGGCACACCGGACAGGTCAGCCAGTGCGGCCTGATGGATTCGCCGCATCTCGTACAGTACACAGGTAAGTCGGAATTCATTGCTGCTCCTTGCTTGCTGGCAGCACCGGTGCAAGTGCGCGGGCGGCGATTCTGCGAACCTGTCGGACCGACTGTCCAGCCAGCAATCCGGCCACAAGCAGAGCGATCCCGAAGATCATCTGGTTCGTCTGCGGGACACGAAGTTCTTCTGCCACCTGCAGCACATACCGAGTATGTCCGAGAAACACCAGATAACCCATGAGACTGCCCACGACGGACAAATAAACCGGCGGCAACGAAAACCGCAGCGATGCGGAAGCAATAATCAGGAAATAGGCGGTCACCACCATCGACCGGGGGCTCTCACATACGCAAAGCAACGCGGTGACCATCATAATGTCCCAGGCGACGACGGTTAACGGCAGCGAAGGTCGCATGAGTCTGCGAGCCAGCACGACGTGCAGCAGCACCGCACCCGCCGCCCAGACGAACACGACCAGCGAGACTGTCTGATGAAATCGCCCCCGCAGCGCCAGATCATCATTGATCACAAACGCATTCAGCACATGATAACCGTAGAACATCGCCAGCGCTGCGAGGCGAATCAGATTGACCCGCACCTCACCAGCCCACGCTTCGCTTCTCGTGGATGCCTCCGACTGTGAGGCCATGGTCTCTGTCGCATTCGTTGCGTCGTTCACGTCAGCGTCCCTCTGGATCGGTGAGAATCTTCGTTTGCCCGGCATAAGTACCAGGCCAGTTCGTCATTCTCGCAAACACCAGTCAGATATTGCAAGGGTCGCCACTGTTGCGTTCACGGTTGGAACGATTGAATGCAGCGCAGAAATCTCGTTGAATGTCTTTCGTTTGCGTCTTAAGCGATCCTGACGTAGCATCGCCAGCAGAAGTCGCCTTCGGAAACTCCACCGTGTTGGATTTTCCACGACGGCAGCTATTCGCTTTAACGTCTTGAGTTCAATCGCCTGTCACCGAAGCACAGTCATTTGAAACAATGGCCCGCTTAGTTGTTGGGAATCTGGACTGCAATTAAGAGCGACAATGCCACTGGCGTTCCATTATTAGACTTCCCTTGTAGGTAAATCCGATCGCACCATTCTGGAATCCGACGGCCCGGCAGGAGGTGTTGTTTTCTAGC
>JAYTAK010000921.1:0-3140 GCA_043737515.1 Candidatus Kuenenia sp.
GCCACAAAGAAGCACAACAGACACAAAAAGGATTCGAGACCGAAGATTGCGCCACATCAGAGTGAAAACCCTGACTCACCACTGTCCGAGTTCCGATTGCTGCTCTTCGATTTTCTTTGTGTCTCTTGTGACTTTTCGTGGCAAGCAAAAAAACAGTTCACCGTTTTCCACAAGTCGCGCGATTCAATAATTAACCGGCTGCGATGAACGCAGATAGGCGAACAGGTCGCGAATCTGTTGTTCGTTGAGCAGCTTCAGTGCACCTTCGGGCATGACGGATTGCGGGATCATACGCATGTCTTCAATGTCGTCCTTTTTGACGATCACGTTTTGCCCATCCACGCTGCGGAGGCTCACGACCTGACTTGCTTTGTCGGCGAAAAATCCCTTGAGGACTCGACCATTGATCGTGACCAGCAACTCTTTGACTGAGTCGGACGTTGCACGTTGCAGTCGTTACGATCGCACATGATTGGCGGTAATGGGAAACATGGGAAAAATAATCCGGCAAGAAGTCAACAAATGCTTCGATGACGGGTCGAGGCGGCAGAGCAATTGGAGCAATTCGACATTTTCCTGCCACGCCATGTGCGTGAAGTGAAAGGCAGATCCCTGTGGAAATGGTCGATGACATTGTCAAAGAGTTTTTGGTTGAGAGTTATGAGGGCCTTGATCAGCTAGACAAAGATCTGATGGCGCTCGAAGACGCGCCGGATGACACGAGTCGACTATCGAGCGTCTTTCGGACGATGCATTCCATTAAAGGGACATCGGGGTTCCTTGCGTATCCGAATCTGGAACATCTCGCTCACGTTGGTGAGAACCTGCTCGTTCTGCTGCGCGACGGTGCGCTGCGGCTGAATGCGGAGATCGCGACGGCACTGCTGGCAATGGTGGACGCAGTTCGCAGCATTCTCGGGCGGATTGAGAGTGCTGGCACCGAAGGCGATGAGACTTACAAAGACCTGATTGTCACGCTCGAACGACTCAAAAACAGGGAGCCTGCCGCGAAACCCGCTGCTCCTGCGGTGGCAACTCCGCAGCAGATCGAGATCGATGTTGAACAAGTCGTTCGCGAACTGAGCCAGGAAGTTCAGACGGCTGTGGCCGTCAGTCCGAAAAAAGCACCGGCAATAACAGCATCTCACGCCGGTGCAGACGGTGGGTCCGCTTCGCCTGACGATGGCGACAAGGGTGGTTCCGTCACGGATTCGTCGGTGCGGATTGACATCCAGCTCCTCGACAAACTGATGAATCTTGTCGGCGAGCTTGTGCTTGCTCGAAATCAGATCATGCAGTACAGCGGAACCATTGACGACGCTGCGATGTCTGCTGCGTCGCAACGGCTGAACCTGATCACGACGGAACTGCAGGCTGGCGTGATGAAGACACGGATGCAGCCTATCAAGAATGCCTGGGCCAAACTGCCGCGCATTGTTCGCGATCTGTCGATCAGTTGCGGCAAGAAGATTCAGGTTGTGATGGAAGGTAAGGATACCGAACTTGACAAGACGATTCTGGAAGCCATCAAAGATCCGTTGACCCATATCGTGCGAAACTCAGTCGATCACGGCATTGAAACGTCAGATGTCCGTGTGAAGAGCGGCAAACCGGCCGAGGGAACGCTGTGGCTGCGCGCCTATCATGAAGGCGGACAGGTCATCATTGAGATCGCGGACGACGGAAGCGGCATCAATCTGGATCGCGTTCGTGAGAAAGCCGTTGAAAAAGGCCTGGTCACAGCCGGGCAGGCGGCCGCGATGTCCGATCGCGAATCAATTCAGTTAATACTGCTTCCCGGCTTTTCGACGGCTGTCACAGTCACGAACGTCTCAGGTCGCGGAGTCGGCATGGATGTCGTGAAAACCAACGTCGAAAAGATAGGAGGAACGCTCGACATTCACAGCACGATGGGACAAGGCACGACGCTGCGAATCAAGATTCCGCTCACGCTGGCCATCATTCCCGCTCTGATTGTGACGACGGCCGGTGACCGATATGCGATTCCCCAGGTCAGCCTGCTGGAAGTTGTCCGCCTGGAAGGCGAGCAGGTGAAGAGGATCGAATACGTGCATGGTGCTCCTGTCTACCGGCTGCGAGGGAAGCTTCTGCCGCTGGTTGATCTTTCTGAACGGTTGGGTGTCGTTCCTTCAAACGCAGATGCCGGGCGATCGTTCAAAGACAGAATCATCAACATCGTCGTGCTTCGCGCGAACGACCGACAATATGGGCTGATCGTGGACAAGGTGAATGACACTGCGGAAATCGTCGTCAAACCGCTCAGTCGGCAGCTCAAGGGCATCGGCGAGTATGCGGGCACCACCATCATGGGCGACGGTAGTGTGGCCCTCATTCTGGATGTCATGGGGCTGGCGATTGCTGCCGGACTGACAGGGGAAGTTCGCGATCAACCGCATCCGCATCCGAATGCCGGGAAAGACGGATCTTATTCCAGCGAGCCGACTCAGACACTTCTGGTTGTGGATCTTGGCGACGCACGGCGGTTTGCTCTGCCGACGTCAATGGTCGCGAGACTGGAGAAAGTGTCAGAGTCGGCGATTGAATACACCGACGGACGCGAAGTCATTCAGTACCGAGGCGAGATACTGCCAGTCGTCAGGCTTTCCAGTGTATTCGGTGCTGCCGACTCAGGTTCATCCCATCCCGATGAACTGCAGATTATCGTCTACGCGGAAGAGGACTACAGTTGCGGCTTCGCTGTGCATCGGATCGTTGACATCGTCGAAACGGAACTTCGGCTTAAGACGAAAAATGGCGATCTCGAAAACCTGCTGGGCACAACGGTCATTCAGCAGCGCGTCACCGATGTGCTGAACCTCCGGAATCTGGCACGTCATGGAACGAAAGATGAGCGGCTCGCGGGCTGTTGATTTAATCGTAGGGTGCGTGAAGCGGAGCGCAACGCACCATTTTTGGAAAGCGTGAGGAACTGGTGTGTTTCGCTAGCGCTGCACACACCCTACTTGAATCACTAAGTCAACAGCCCACTAGCGCCGTGCCGCTCACAAACTGAAAACTGAAAACTGAACACTGAAAACTGAACACTGAAAACTGAAAACTGAAAACTGAAAACTGAAAACTGAAAACTGAAAACTGAAAACTGAAAACTGAAAACTGAA
>JAYTAK010000922.1:0-3139 GCA_043737515.1 Candidatus Kuenenia sp.
AAGGCGGACTTGGCGCTCAGCGAAAAGCCGATGAAACCAATGTGTTCAGCATCGACTTCCGGCAGACTTCGCAGGAATTCTGCTTCCCGCTGAACATCGTGGACCATTTTTGCCATCGGGAGCCAGTGGCCGAATCGCTCATAGACTTTTTCGCTTGCACCGTTACGGTAACTGGTTGCATCGCGGTAGTTGCAAATAAAGGACCAGCCGCTGAGGACCACACAGCCGCGTTGAGCCAGCCATGCTCCCCACCATTTTTCCGGCTCGGCATAGTCCGGACCTGTTGAAGTCCACGCAATCACAGCAGGACACTTTCCGGGCTGGGCGTTATCCGGAATGAGCAGCACATGCGGCTGCAGGAAATCCGTCTCCATGGGCAACTGCAATTCAATGCGCGTGTAGCCTTCTCGCTTTTCGCGCCGGACTTCGACGGCTTTTGTGATGTCGCCGAACCATTTTTTATCGACTGCGTCCGGTTCCAGTTTGCCGAGGATTTTCGTCCATTGCTGTAACAATTGTGGACGACGGACGGCATTCCATTCGTCCGCCGTGGTCACTCTGCGGCCATCATCCATCACCAGCGGCGACAGCATCGCATATTGATGCTGTTCCTTCATCAGATCGATCGTCCATGTCGGCGGCGTATGATACGTCGATTGCGCGGTCGCGAATCCGGTCCACAGACAGCAGCAAAGAACAGCGATTGATTTCATATATACTCCGCGCGGTCAGATTTGATGTTTTGTAGGCGGCAAGGCGCTAGCCGCCGGTGTTGACCGAATGCACAACCCGCGGCTAGCGCCTTGCGGCTCACTCAACAACACGTCCCTCAGTCCTGGCCGCGAGGAGTATAGCATTGTCCTGACGCGGGCTTCGAAGACAACGCAGGCGATCACAGCCACCTGCGACACTTGAGTCTAATCCAGAAATCGTCTCACGCCGAGTCAGAAAGTTTTTCAAAATTTGTCAGGAAACGCGGTTTTTGCCGAGGAAAACAGCTCTTGACCTGAACTGCCGGTTTCTCTTACTGTCCCGCTCACTCGAACTGCAGTTCATGCGGTTCAAATCTCCTCTCGTTCTCTCCCCTCTCTCGAATGTCCGTCGATTTCTCCTCCGTTTAGTCTGAGTTTCGATCAGGAACACCTCGTTCCGAACCCCGGATTAAGTCATTCGAAATCACGCATTCAACATCCCGCCTTTGTTGCCGGTTCCCGGTAACGTCCCGGAGGATTATTGATGTCTCGTCTCGCTCGCTTGTTCGCTGGTCTGCTCATGGTCAGCTCGTTGAGTGGTTGCTGTCTCTTCGGTCACGGTGGTGGCTACGCCCCCATGGGCGGTGGCGGCTATTATGGTGGTGGCAATGGTGGTGCATGCGGCTGCGGTTCCGCAGCCACTGGCGGTTATCCATCCGCCATGTATGCCCCAGGTATCCAGCAGACTGCGTTCGTCCAGCCGCAGGTCGGGGGCTATCCGGTCGTCGCTGCCGCACCGCCGCAGGACGTCCTCGGAACATATTAGTCCTGATTCTGCATGGACGCAGAAAACTCGCCGACGGCTGGTCTGCGCAATGGATTGCGTTCAGCCGCTGGTCGTGTCTATTCGCTCTACGCGACTCATCGCCAGACGCGCACATTGGCGTGCGCTTCGGGATTGGATGCACCTGACGAAGCCCCTCCCTCTTTGTCTATCCTGCTCCGGTGCCGAGCGATCTGACCATGTCGGATCGCTCGGCATTTTGCTGCGCTCAACCGCGTGCCCAGCGGGCCGCGCGAGCAGCGTCACGCAGAATCGATTCCTGAGCGCGGGGCGATGCCCACGCGGTTAAACGATTGCGCCATCCTGAACACGTTCTCATGTCTTTCGAAGAACGGATTTCCGCCATGCATGCCGCCGACGGCGGGATTCTGCCGGATATAGTCTGCCGCGCTGGAATCCGCAGGCTGCACCGGGAAGATTGCCTGTTTCCTTTTGAAACGGCCTGAGTGTTGATAACATCGACATGAACACTTCCCGTCAATGCTGCATCCGGGGCTCCCTTCATGCGATTCGTTCTGACCGTCTTGTCGCTGCTGACGCTGTTGACCTCCGGCACGACTGGGCTCGCTGATGAGCCGTCGGTGCAGGATGTTCAGAGTCGCGTCACCTTTTATGCGATGGGCGATGTCCCCTACACGCCGGCCGAAGACGTACTGTTGCCGCAGCAGATTTCCGAACTGCCACCCGACGCAGAATTCGTGATCCATGTGGGTGATATCAAAGGCGGAGGATCGCCGTGCAATGAAGCTGTCTATGTCAAAGTATCAGGCATGCTCAGCAAGGCGGCCTCACCGGTCTTCATTATCCCCGGCGATAACGAATGGAATGACTGCGTCGATCCCGACCCGATTCAGGCATGGTCGCACTGGGAAAAGCACTTCATGCGGTTTGAGCAGCGATGGCAACTTGACCTGCCCGTGTTTCGACAGCTCGAACGCGAAGAGAACTTTTCGTTTGTGAAGAACGACGTGCTGTTTATCGGACTGAACATTGTGGGCGGTCGCGTTTATGACGAGGCCGAATGGAAGCAGCGTCACGGCGAGTGCCTGAACTGGGTGCGTCGTAACCTCAGTCAGTTTGGTGACAAGGTCGGCAGCGTTGTGGTTTTCGGACATGCAAAGCCGGCGGCTATCCACCAGAATTTTTTCGATCCATTGAATGCAGACGCTCAGAAGTTCAGCAAACCCATGCTCTACCTGCACGGCGACGGTCATCGCTGGCTTCAGGATCGCCCGTTCGCCGCGCAGAATATCCTGCGTGTGCAGGTGGCTCAGGGCGGCATCGCGCCGCCCGTCAAAGTCACGGTGACCGATCATCCGACGGAGCCGTTTGAGTTCGATCGTCGCAGCGTGGCGTCAGGTCAGTAGGCATCATTCATGAAATCACGGTTTCACTTTCCCTGACTCTACCGGATTCTATGTGCAGTCAGGAAAAGCGAGTTTACAGCGTGCATTCAGGCCCAACGGGCCGGCGCTATGTCAGCCTGGGGCATCGCCCCAGGAAGGAAACACCAATGAGTTATTGAGCCCCAAAGGGGCGGCACTAAGAGGCTATCTGAAAAGTCGTCGTTCGCTCCGCGAACCAACGTCTTGATGTAAGAAAT
>JAYTAK010000923.1:0-3139 GCA_043737515.1 Candidatus Kuenenia sp.
AAACGACTCTTGTTCCGCAACGTTTGTCCCGCCAGGGACACTCGATAATAGCCCACCGTTTTAACGGTGGGTTTACGACCGGCCTAAATCCGAAAGTCCCGTCAGGGACGAAAGATGTCGCCGTCAGCAATGACGATCACAGACGAATTTCAACGCACTATGCCTGAGTTGTGCATGGAGAATTCCATCAGGGAACCGGCGAACGTCTGCCGTCCCTGTCGGGACTCTCAGGATTGCTGGCTTCAAAACCCACCGTTGAAACGGTGGGCTATTGTCAACCGTCCCTGGCGGGACGAATCGCAAATGCGTTCGTCCAAACAGGAAGAATACTTCGATTAACCAGCACCCCACTATTGAGCAGCCCCATTCGGCGAGGAAATCACAAGCGTCGCAGGCCGTCTTCTTTCATGGGATTCGGGATCGCCACATCGATTTCGTCGATGCGACGAAGAGTCTCCTTGTCGAGGATCAGGCCGTCTGCGGCAAGGTTTTCGTTCAGGTGAGCGACGGTCGTGGCGCCGATGATGGTAGAGGCGACGAAGTCGTGCTGCTTGCTCCAGGCGACGCACATCGCGGTGAGCGTGATGCCCAGATCGTCGGCGATGACTTTCAGGCGATTGACGGTTTCGGAAACGCGATCGTTGAGAAATCGATCGGCGAGTTTCTGCTGGCGCTCTCCCAGCTTGCGGTATTCGGTGAAGCGGGCTCCTGACGGATCGCCGTTGATGTATTTTCCGGTGAGGACTCCGCCGCCCAGCGGCGAGAAAGGCAGCAGACCGATGTTTTCGCGGCGGCAGACCTGAGCCAGTTCACTTTCGCAGCGGCGGTTGATCAGACTGAAATTGTTCTGCACCGTGTCGTAGCGACACAGGCCGAATTCTTTGGCAGCGGCCAGGCTTTTCATCAGCCCCCAGCACGTTTCGTTACTGCTTCCGATCACGCGAATCTTACCCTGCTTCACAAGTTCCGTCAGCGGTTCAAGGACATCTTCGTAGCGGGCTCCGTGATCCGGCCAGTGAGTCTGATACAGATCGATGTAGTCAGTCTGCAGGCGTCGCAGACTCGCTTCAACGGCACGCATGATCTGCAGTCGGTCGAGTGCCGAATGGCCGTGTCTCACCGGCGGTACGAACCAGCCATGAGCGGGGCCCGTGATCTTGGTGGCGACGATGACCGATTCGCGAGGCTTTGTCTTTAGCCACCGACCGACGATTTCTTCTGTGCGTCCGAAGAGTGCGACTGTCGGCGGGACGGGATACATTTCCGCTGCGTCGTAGAAATCAATCCCCGCCTCATAGGCCCGGTCCATGATTTCGAACGAGAGTTTTTCGTCGCACTGCGTCCCGAAGGTCATCGTGCCCATGCAGATGTCGGTGACGGTGAGCGGACTATTTCCGAGTCGTCGGCGGTTCATGAATGGTGATTCCTTTACTGCGGCATTGTTCGTTCGATTTGGATGTGTGAGTCGTAGCGTAACGAAGCGGCCACAGATGTCCCAGCGCGTGCGACAAGGTAGGTCCTTTCTGCCGGAAAGGACTTCGCAGCTCGCTGCGACTCGCGACCAAATCCAGATCGCTTGGCCGGCAACACGCCGCCGTTGAGCGGACGTCCGCCCTTAGGCGGTTCGAGCTTCGCTCGAAAGTCCATTCCGGCAGAATGGACCTACAGGTTCGCCTTGCGGCGAAAGTACAGGAACTACGCCATGATCTCGCTGATCACGCGGCCTTGAGGCACGACTTCGTGCGGTCGTCCGAGGGAATCGAGGATTTGCGTGGTTGATTGCACGCCGAGCAGACGATAAATCGTCGCCATCACGTCGCCGGGGCTGACGGGCGATTCAGCAGGCACGGAACCTGTGCGGTCGCTGGCTCCGTAGACGAACCCCTGGCGAATTCCGGCTCCGGCCAGCATGACGGTGTAGCAGGAATTCCAGTGGTCTCGGCCTGCGTTGGCGTTGATTCTGGGACTTCGCCCGAAGTCGCCAAGCACACAGACGAGCGTTCGTTCCAGCAGACCACGATCGTCCAGATCCTGCAACAGGCTGCTGCAGGCGGCGTCGAATTCCGGCAGCAGGATCTTCTTCAGCTTGTTGAAGTTGTCGCCGTGAGTGTCCCAGGTTGCGTTGGCATCCGGAGCCCATGACAGAGTGACGAACCTCGTTCCTGCTTCAACCAGTCGGCGAGCCAGCAAGGTGCTCTGACCATAGATGTTGCGTCCGTAGCGCGCCCGCATCTCGGGCGTTTCGCGATTCAGATCAAACGCCTGTTGAGCGGCATCGGACGTCAGGAGCTCAAATGCGCGCGACTGGAAGTCATCGATCGCGGTCAGCGATGGTTCATTGCGGATCTTCAGGCCGCGGCCAAGGTCCGACAGCAACTGCGAGCGATCAGTCATGCGTGCCGGAGTCACCGGTGCGGGCAACGCGAGGTTGTCGATATGAAAATCTGCGGCATCAGGATTGTTGAGGACCCAGAAGGGATCGAATGTTGGTCCCATGAAGCCCGCGAGGAATCCCGGCTGCAGCGGCCCGCCCGCGCCTTCTTTGGTCTTGTACGGCAGAGAGATGTAGGGCAGAGTCCGATTGGCAGCAGGTCGCAGTTTGGCAAGGACTGAGCCCGGCGAAGGATGATCGGTCGGCTTCGCGCCACCTCCCTGTTCGCCTCGATCATGCCCCGTTAGCGCCGCGTAGACGGCTGCGGCGTGCGAATTATTGACGCTGTGATGCATGGATCGAATTAACGTCGTGCGATGCATCTGTTGGGCGAGGCGCGGCAGATGTTCAGAAACCGGAACGCCCGGCAGACTGCTGGCGATCGGATCGAATTCACCGCGGACTTCGGTTGGTGCTTCCGGCTTCATGTCCCACATGTCCAGGTGACTGGGACCTCCGTTTAGAAACAGCACAATGCAGTGATCCGCTTTGGCCGCGAGAGAATCACCACTCGCCGCGTGCAGCAATCGAGTGCTCAGCAATCCCGGCAATCCAGCCGCGCCGATCTGCAGCATCCGGCGGCGACTGACTTCGGAAATGAGTTTCGCGGATTTCGACGATCGCATTTGATGACCCCTCGGCTGTGACAATTTGGACTGTTCGATACCATGATATGATGAACGCGGTTGGAATTGATGGATTCCTTTG
>JAYTAK010000924.1:0-7159 GCA_043737515.1 Candidatus Kuenenia sp.
AAACTTTCCAGCCCGTGATTGAACCTGAATTGCCGCCGGTGTCTGGCCAGTGATTTTTTTCTGACTTTACCGGATTCTATGTGCAGTCAGGAAAAACGAGTTTACAGCATGCATTCAGACCCATCCCAGAAGACTATTCAAAACCAATGACGGATTGGGGATTCACAACACATAGAATTCAATAGGGTCAGATTGTTTTACAAATGGCCCGCTTATTCACTGGGATTGAAGCTTCTGGAATTCATTTGACTACGCAAGCAATCGGGACATTTTTTCTAGCCGCAAAACAACACAAAAAGCCCAGCGCGGGCTTCGCCCGCAACCCAAAGTAGCCATCACGCTCCGTCGTGATGAGCATTTGTCAATCGACATTCATAAATCGAGTCGGGGTTCCACAATCAGCGCGGCTGCATGGGGCTGAAGGACAATCGAGGCGTGATCTTCATTCATGTGGCCCTGTTCGAGGCTCGTCACGGCGGAGCGTGACGGCTACTTTGCGATTTGCCCGTCACTGTGGCCGAACCCTGGAGAGAACGAAGTTTATCAACGAGAACAACCTTTACAGACCGACGCCTGAAAATCTTCGCGGCACAACAAGAATTCAACTGTTAGTAGTACGAAGAAGGCAAAACACGATCCATGAAATGCGTGATTCTTTGTGTCTTTTCGTGGCTAGAAAACAACGCCTCCTGTCGGGCTGTCAGATTCCAGAATGGTGAGGTCGCATGTGCGTACAAGGGAAATCTAATAATGGAACCCAAGTGGCACAGTCGCTCTTAATTGCCGTCCAGATTCCCAACAACGAAGCGGGCCATTGTTTTTTGACTGCCTCGGGGCTCCACGGATAATTGCAGGACTTATGATCTTATGAAACGCTTTGCACGCACACTGCCGTTGGTCATCGCATCATTCGCGGCTGTTCCGCTGCTTGATATTCCTTCCGGATTCGCGCAGGAGCAGTTGCAGGACATCATTCCCAAAGCCAACAACAAGACGGATGAAAAACTGCGATCAGTGCAACTCCAGCAGCAGGTCAAACCTGCCTTTCTGATTAAGCCGCTCGTGCATCGTCTGCAGGGGCGTAAAAGTCAGTTGCTCAAGTTTGAGTTTTCGATCGAAGCCCATGAACGTCCTTCGCGGCTTGAGATCCGTCCCGTTGCCATGACGCAACAGGAAAACGGCGTCATAATGCCGGATGAAAAGGCGCTGGCGCCCGATCTGATTCGCGTGACGTCTGAGCCGTCGGTAGATCTGGCTCTCAGTGAAGAACACGTCATTCGAGGTGAGATGCGGATCCCGCAGACGATCGCCCCGTTTCTGTCGTATGGTATTCTGGTGCGTGAGATTCCTCGGGACGACGACCCGAATGGCGGCGCGGAAGATGAAGCCCGTGTCGGGATTCGATTCGTCACGCAGTATCTGTTGCGAGTGGACGTGGATGTGCTGGGGGTGAAAGGGGATTCTGTCGCCGCGTTGCAGTTGCAGGATGCAGGCTTCGTCGAACAGGATGGGCGATGCATGGCTCGGCTGTTTGTGAACAATCCCACCGACACGGCGATGGAGTTTGCTGTCGATTGCCAGTTGCTCAAGAATGATACTCAAGCCGTCGGCAAGAAATTCGGTCTGGTCGTGCCCGTCCGCGCAGGTCAGCAGCCTCCGGATCGTTACCGAGCTCGCATTCTGGCGAAAACCCGATTGCGGCTGGAGGAGTTTCTGCCCCATCCGGTGTTCCCAGGCGAATATACGCTCGTGGCGGATCTGTCGCATGAAGGCCGTGTGCTCCGCAAAGTCGAATTTTCGGTGGCGATCAAGGACGGCGATTTTCCGGGACAGGACGCGCGTGTTGTCCGAGTCGCTCAGGATATCACTGTCGAACCGCCACAAGTTGAGTTGTCATTGCGGAAAGGCGGTCGGCGGATTGAATCGATCGCTGTCCGAAACGACAGTCTGCAGAAGGTGCGCGTTAAGCTCGCCCCCGTTCCGTTGCAGGGAGATTTCCATACGGCACTTCAACTGCGTCCGAATGAATTTGAACTGCCTGCGGGTCAAAGTCGCAAGGTCATTGTGACAGTGGATTCAAAACGTGAAATTACCGAGCACGGTTATGCGTTTGCTGAACTAACCGTGTCACCGGAAGTCGGCGAGGCGATCGGGACGCATCGAATTCCCGTCGCGATACTGACCAACAGCGAGAGTCTTGCCCAACTTATTCCCGGTGATCTGAAGTCGACACTCAGCAACGATCGAGCGGGCTTTACCATCCCTGTCCGCAATGACGGTCTGCGCCATGTGCCACTTTCAGGGCGACTGTCGCTGACCGATGAATTCGGTCGCGGCCTTGTCGTCGATGGCGGCTACGGCACATGGCTGCTCCCCGGTCAGGCAGAGACATTATTCTTCGGTTTCCGCGAACCGCCACCGCCCGGAACCTATCAGGTTCAGGTGCGCATCGATCAGAATGAGGGCGAACAGCCGCTCGAAATCACACAAACGATCCGCCTGGAGAGCCAGCTTGAGCAACTGGTGCCCGAATCCGAAAAGGTCTCCGGACAGCCTGCTGACAACAATTGATCGGACACCCAGCAGGCCACCGTCGCTCGTTGACCTGCGGCCTACCCCGAGGCGTCTCTGTCATCCAACCATTCCCGTCGTGCCGAAAAGCGTGGGCAACGTGGCTGACGCGCTGCGTCTCTCCTTTCCGGGCCTGCATTTCTCGCCAAGCTGATGCGATTATACCGGACGCGGTTGGTATTGGCTCGTTAACCGCGTGCCCAGCAGGCCGCGAGATCAGCGTCCCGCCCGCTGGATTGCCACGCGCGGGGCGTTGCCCACGCGGTTAAACGAATGTGCCATCCTCGTCCGCGTGGAGTATAAGATGTCGTGTTTTAGCATCACCACATAAACCGCATCTTATCTTTAAATCGCGCACGGCGTATCGGCACCTGTTATCATGCGGATCACCTGGTGCCGGAGGCAGAAGTCCTGACGACGGTGCAGCGATTGTCTTTCCCCAAATCAGGAGCAGAAACATGCGAAGCGCGTTTTGGAGTGGGTTTGTCGTGGTGTTTGGATTGTTGGCCCTTACCTTTGGTTCCGGGGCTTTTGCGGCTGAGGACGAGGAAGAAAAGGTTCCTCTGGACAAAATCCCCAAGGCAGTCGTTGATGCCGTTAAAAAGATGTTCCCGAAGGCTGAAATGACGGGAGCCACCAAAGAGGAAGAAGAAAACGACGACGGCGGTGAAGAACAGGAAGGTGAAGAACAGGACGACGATAAAGATGATGCAGAAGGCGATGACAAAGACGATGATAACGAAAAGCCGGAGATCCTTTACGAAGTGACTCTGAAGGACAATGGTCAGGAAATCAATGTGACAGTTGAAGAGAGCGGCGAGATCGAAGAAATCGAACGCACGATTGATCTGAAGGATCTTCCAAAGCTTGTGACTGATGCGCTCGCCAGGAAATTTCCTAAAGCCACCCTGAAGTCGGCTGAGGCCGATTACGAAGTGGAAGACGGGGAAGAAGAACTGGAATGCTATGAAGTCAAACTAGAGACTGCCGACAAGAAGGAGATCGAAGCGGAAGTCGAAATCGAAGTGGAAATCTCAGTTGATGAAGAGTAGAGATGTTCAAATCTGGCGAGGCCGAATCATGTCGCCTCGCCGGATTTTCGTGGCCGTCTCTGAATCGATGTGGGAAAATCCGAGTTGGCGGCGGAGTTGAATTTATGAAGTTTCGAATCCTGCTCATCGAAGACGAAGAAGAAATTGCGGACTTTGTCGTGCGCGGACTCGCCGCCGCGATGAATGGCTCACTATCTTTTTGACTCGTCAGCATAATTTGTGGGTATCGGCCATCGTGTACTCGTCCACGGTGTACTTCGATCCCTCTTAACGCGCGAGACGATAACGCAGCACAAAGGCGGCGATGCCGTGACGATGCGTTTCACGCTTACCTCGCCAGAAAGCTTCGCGGGGCGATCCGCACAGAACGCTTTCGACTGATGGGCTGACGTCGCGCGGCTCGCCGCACTATTGAATTCGCCGCGCGGTGATGCGGGAGACGTCTTCGACGATGCTCGATGTTGTCTCATCGGTCAGGCTGCGGCGAAAACGAATGACCATGCCGGCGGAACCCTCTGAATCGTAACTCCACAATTCGCACACGGACTTTCGCGATGCGATCCGCGAGATCTTTGAAGGCTGCCCGAGTGTCTGCACGACCTGCTGCACGCTCATGCCACGCACCACTCGGCCTTCGCGAATCGCAAGCTGCACATCGTCCCTGGGAAGTGAATTCATTTGTGCGTTTGTCATCCAACTGTTGTTGAGGCGTTCCCAGCCGAGCGATTTCAGACGCGAGGCAATCTGATCGGCGTCCGTCGGAGATGCCTCAGTCGCACTTGTCCATGCCTTTTTCAGCAGTTCAACGCCTTGCCGCTCAAAGTCAGCGGACTGCGGCAGATCGGCGACAAACAGATACTCATCCGCCGTGCGGAGCAGACCGGCCAGATCCGAGGTACCGAATTTTCGTTCCTGCGCCTGCAGCCAGTCGCGAACGACATCCGGAATCTGCCGGGCGCGATTGAGTTTAGTCAGCAATTCCGTGAGACTCTTGAGATCTGTGCGGGACAGTGTTGGCAGTTGAGTCAGTCGATACTGAACCTCGCGCTCTTCAAAGTCGGCAGCCAGCGGCTCGTCATCTCCAAACTCAGTCCGCAACAGGCGGGAAACTTCGAGGCCGTTGCTGCCATCTGACTTCATCATCGCCTGAATCTGACGTAGCCGCAGGGACTTGTACAATAATCGATGCAGGCCACGTCGGTCGGCTTCCTGGCTCTCAATAAACGTCGCCACTGCGTCCTTTGTGAATGCCTGCTGTAGTCGTTCAGGAATTGGCGGGACAAGCCGATCCCAGCCGTCGCACGCATTCTTCATTTCCTCCACCAACGCATTCACGTCGGCACCGGAAATCCTGGAAGCTGCAAAGATCGATTCAAACTGCAGCGTCTGGATCAATTCCGGTTTGACGCCGAGCGATTTGCTCTGCTGAAGCAGCTCACGCAACTTTGCAACGTCGCCACGAGCCATCCGGCGAAGTCGCGAAAGACTGTCCGTCCGCACGGCGGTGATTTCAGCTTTCAGTGGGGAATCGTCGTAAAACTCTGCATCGACCTGATATTCCGCTGCCAGACTCAGCAGCCTCTCAGGCTGGTCAGCGGGAATATCTTTCAGCCGAGAACGCAGCCGGTCAATGTCCGTATCCTTGATGAGTATTCGCGAGACGACAAAGAAGAGTTTCCCGTCTTCTGACAGAAATCGTCCGATCAATTCGATTCGCTGGCCGCTCCTGATTCCGTCCGGAAACGTGCCGTTCGAGGGCAGATTGCAGGTGATATCGAACTTGCTGATCTTTATCGTATTCGCTGAGCGACCTTCGAACCGGCCTTCGAACTGAAATTTTTTGCCGTCGGTTGCATACATTGGCCACTGTTCCTTCTGCTCCAGCAGGTGCTGAAGCGTGACAGCCTGCCCCAGCGTGACCGACGATTGCACCAGCAGACAGGCAAACAAAGCCGACTTCAGAATCGAAACGTTCATCGCTGGCTGTCCTCTCCTGTGGGCGCAGACTTCAGAAACTCCGCCTGTCTTTCCAGCAGAGCATTCAAGCCTGGCGAGTTTGCGGCGGTAAAACCCATTTGGGCGGCGTGATATTCGGTGGTGATGAGCGACGATGAATTGCCGACGAGCTGAATATGAAACTCCCGCCCGTTATCCACGACGTGGCAGGATTGCACGCACGCCACAAACATCAAAGGAGACTGCGGCAGTGCCGTCACGGCGCGTTGCAGTGACTCGGATGCAATCGTGATCGTCACCGGGACAGAATCCACAATCAGAGGCATGTCAGCTTGCAGCCCGTTGTCGATGCGCAGCAATGAGCATTCAAAAACGAACCATTTTCCACTGAGCGATTCGGATGCGGCGTTCGCTTTTGCTGGATTGAAAGTGCCATCCGCTGAAGTGCAGCCGGACAGCATGGAAACCAAATCGGTGGCACTCAGATTCTGCACGGCCTGTGTCTGCAGCAATAATGAAGCAGCTCGACGTGACTCAGCGTCCTCCCGCTGCAGAGTGCCTGCTGCGGTTACCGCTTTTGCCAGAGAATCCTGCAACGCCTCCAGATCTTTGTCCTCAAGGGCTTTCTCCGCAACATCCATTTCGCGTCGCCATGTCTTGCGCGCGTCCTCCATGCGACGCTGTGTGACGATCCACCAGCCGGTCACGGCGACGAGCACAGTGGCACTCAGCATCAGCAGCCGAAAAGGCGTAAACACTCGCCGCATGACAACCGCGAGGCTGGGGCGAGGAACGCGGACGACGGGTTCTTCGATCAAAATCTCTTCGGCCACAAGTGCTGCGGCCTCGGGCGAGATCGCTGTTTGAGTGTTTGATTTTCGAGACCGCTTCCCGGCAACTCTCTCGGTGCCGGGTGCCTCATCCGCTGTTGGAGCTGTCTCAGAGGCGGCAGGCGGTCCGGATCGACGTTGTCCCGTAGTCGCTGCCGGTTTTGCGGATGACTTCGAATTCGGCGTCGATTCCTGTTCGCCAACGACAAGGTCCCGCACGATCACGCTCAGGCGACTGGTCACAGATCCGTCCAGTACTTCACTGCGTATGCGTTTTGTGGCGGGATAGACGTTGACCGGCAGCACGTAAACTCTGGCATCGCACGCCGAGCAAGTCGCAATCTGGTAAGACGCTCGCCGAATCCCGGTGACGCGATGTCCGCAATCGCATGGCAACTCGAACGGCACGACGATATCTTTCGCCGCCGTACCGAACAGGCGTGATTTGGCTTTCTTCAGTCTGGCTTTCAGGCTGGTCATGCGGGTGAATGCGATTCGGAGCGAGCCGAGAGAAATCTGAACTCTGCGATCAGGATGATGTGCCGCAAGTCCTGAATTGTGCCGATTCCCCCGCCGCTTTGCTACTGCGCACGCAAAAAGAGGCAATGTCCAATGACATCGCCTCTTTTGAAGTTCATACCGATGTGTCCGTCGTTAAGCCGGACGCTGGTGGATTACTTGCGAACTTCGCCTGGGTCGTTGCAAACGATCGACAGGTTCTGATCACAGTCGCAGGTGTCAGCGCGGTCT
>JAYTAK010000925.1:0-3137 GCA_043737515.1 Candidatus Kuenenia sp.
GATTTCAACACGACTGATGGAGCAGCCCTTGCGACCTGTTGGCAGCGCATATCCCTGCAGATGTATTTGGCCGTCCCGCTTTTCCGCAGAACATAACGCAGCGTTCACAGGATATCTGTAAATCGGAGCGGTTTCATCGATTTCAATGGGAGTTCCCGAATACACCATTTTGTAAACGTCGGCGATGAAGTGATTCGGTGACGGCTTATCGCTGACGACAATCTTCCGCAACCACTTGACGTTGCGGGCCCCGATGTAGCCGGGCACAATCGCTCGAATCGGGAAGCCATGATCCGGCAGCAATGGTTCATTGTTCATGTGAGTTGCCAGGAGAACTCCCGGCATCGCGCTGTCCTCTTCCCGAAGTTTGGTGAGCGGCACCGAGCCGCCAAACGAAAAAGTCGCACTTCCGTCCACAATTTCGTCAGCACCTTCAAACCAGACGTGCTTTGCGTCGGATTTGATGCCTGCCGCCTTCAGCACATCCAACAGCCGAACTCCGGACCAGACCGCATTGCCGATCGGTCCTTCCTGCCATGCCACGCCCTTGACTTCCTTCACCTTGTTGAATTCATACCGCCGAATCCCCGCACAACTGACCGTGCAGGTGCAGGAAGACTTCGAAAATCTTTCAATCAACTCCGCAATCGAAAATACGAGAGGTTTTTCGACCATCCCTTCGACGGACACTTTGAACTCATCTGCCGCGACGACCGGATTCGCCCCATGGCTGCGGATGTAGAACTGCGGCGTCGGCGTGATCCAGTTCTCAACCAACTTCTCGAGTGCAGGTTCCCCGTTGCGAGGTGCCCTGGTTCGGTAAATCAAATCGGCCTTTGCCGGGTCAATCGGGGCTTCATCCCATGTCGAAGCGGATGTTCGCGAAGCCACCGACCAGGGAACTGAAGCCATCACAGCACCTGCAAATGCAGACGAAACAAATTGTCGTCGGTTCACAGGATTCATGGCTGGGTTCTTTCGGACTGAATTCAGGCGAGCGGCAGGGCGTCAGCCCTCCGTGAAAGTTGTGGCAATTATTCTGTTCTGATAAGTCTGGATTCACATAAGTACTGCTCGTACCAAGTCAACACGACGGACATCACTTCTTCCGGGGTACCACCATTCCCTTCAAGATGAATTACGATCTCATGCCAATTAGACTCACATGCCACATTTTTCGTGGCAACCAAATACTCCAGGAATGCAGTCCAATATCGGCGCGAGGATTCACGTCCATC
Source organism: Candidatus Kuenenia sp. (assembly GCA_043737515.1). Lineage (GTDB taxonomy): Bacteria > Planctomycetota > Planctomycetia > Planctomycetales > Planctomycetaceae > SXXK01. The sequence continues at coordinate 1,239 of JAYTAK010000925.1, forward strand.
ATTGCCGGCCTTGCAAATCCCACTGTAATAGCCTTCCAGAAACGCAAACACCTCGGCCAGAGTGCCATGCACCGTGTACATCAACGGCCTTCGGAATACAGCGTGAGCAATCGACTGCGATTGAAGCATTTCGATGGTGCTTTCAGGTTAGTGAAAATCACACGGAGGGCTGACGCCCAGCCGCTCGCCTGAAATGCCATCACCAAGACTCGCCGCAACGACCACATTGGTCATTGCGGCTTCGTCATTGGTCATTCATTGACAAGCTTCGCAGTCCGGGTCGGTAATACTGCAGGCGTTGTACTGAGAAACCTCAGTCACCGGCACGACATGCGGGGACGGAATATCGCTGCGTCCCTGCTCCGGAGAACGATCAGAATCCATCCGCGCGACCTGAATGTCACTGGACGCACTGCGACTCTTGACCCATCTAGGCTGAAGACCAAACTTGTTAATGTCCACCGTCGATTTCTCAATCTGAGTCGCCGCCAGTGTGCGAAGATAGTAGGTCGTTTTCAGACCTTTTCGCCAAGCCAGCATATACATGTCATGCAGCTTACGACCGCTTGGTTCACACATGTACAGATTGAGTGACTGGCCCATGTCGAGCCATTTCTGGCGGCGCGCCGCACATTCGATCAGCCACTTTGGTTCGACTTCAAACGCCGTCAGGAACCGTGCCTTGATGTCTGCGGGAATTCGCGGAACCTGGGAAAGCGTTCCGTCGTAATACTTCAATGCTTCCAGCATATCGGCATCCCACAGACCGCGTTCTTTCAGCTCAACGACCAGCGACGTGTTCAGGTGAGTGAACTCACCCGACAGATTGCTCTTCACAAACAGATGCTTGTACATCGGTTCAATCGACTGCGACACACCAATGATGGTGGAGATCGTCGCGGTAGGGGCGATCGCCATGCAATTGCTGTTACGCATCCCGTGCTTGGCCACAGATTCACGCACAACCGCCCAGTTCATGCGTGCCGTGCGATCGACATCGATGCGACAACCGCGTTCCTGTTCGAGCAGATCCATCGTGTCGATCGGCAACATGCCTCGATCCCACTTGGAACCCTTGTACGTGCTGTACACACCACGCTCAGCCGCCAATTCAGACGACGCCAGAATCGCGAAGTAGGAAATGGCTTCCATGCTGTAGTCGGCAAATTCCACCGCCGCCACACTGGCATAGCTGATATTCATGGCCGCCAGCGCATCCTGGAATCCCATTAAGCCCAGACCCACCGGACGGTGCCGCTGGTTTGACGTTTTCGCTTCATCCGTTGGATAGAAGTTGATATCGATCACGTTGTCCAGCATCCGCATTCCGACGCGGACTGTTTCTTCCAGCATCGGAAGATCAAGCTGACCGTCTGTGATATGAGCCAGCATGTTGACTGAGCCCAGATTGCAGACCGCAGTTTCGGTCGCCGATGTATTCAGCAGAATCTCTGTGCAGAGATTGCTGCTGTGAACGACGCCCACATGATCCTGAGGCGAACGGATGTTCGAAGGATCTTTCCATGTGATCCACGGATGACCGGTTTCGAACAGTCGAGTCAGCATCTTCCGCCAGAGCTCGATAGCCGGCAGTTTCTTTGACATCCGGATTTCGCCGGCCTCTGCCATTCGTTCGTACTCGACGTAACGGTCTTCGAACTTTTTACCGACCAGATCATGCAGATCGGGAACTTCATCCGGGCTGAACAGAGTCCATTCGCGTTCTTCCTGAACACGCTTCATGAACAAGTCCGGAATCCAGTTGGCCGTATGCATGTCATGCGTTCGACGACGATCGTCACCCGTGTTCTTGCGGAGGTCAAGGAACTCCTCAACATCCATATGCCACGTTTCAAGATACGAACACACTGCTCCTTTACGCTTGCCGCCCTGATTCAC
>JAYTAK010000926.1:0-3129 GCA_043737515.1 Candidatus Kuenenia sp.
TCCACATGCAGCACTTTCGTGCTGAACACGTCCCACTGCAGTTCCTGCACGACGGCCTTATCGACCGTTCCGTCTACTTCCACATCGACAACAGATGACAGTGTCGCCACGAGCTTTCCGACGGCATCACCGCAGACTGAGGCCGAAACGCCTGGCTTACCCAATCCATAGATATTTGCGGGCACGCGCCCCGCACTGCGTAAACGCTGAGTTTCGACTTTGCCGAGTGTAGTACGGCGTTCTGCCTTCAAAAGAAGATCCTGCGACATCTGCGAGCACCCTGAATCAAAACTCTTAAGAACCTGTGAAATCAACATAAGCTCGAGGATTTCAGCATTTCTGCCTGAACCGTCAAACTCTGAACGAGTAGTCTGTAAACCGGCCTTTGGAAGCGTGATGCCTCCTGAGCCCGGTTTTTCGCAAGCGGGGGAGCATATCGATCTGGAATTCAACGTTCAACACCAGATGGATAACTGTTATTGAGATTCGCAAAGGCTTCTCATGCGGGACGAAACTTGCGAAAAACGTGCAGACGCGGCTTTTTTGGTGGTTCCCGTTGCCCGGAGTGCTGTTTTCCGACGACGAGACGATAAGCTGCCCACCACATTCGCTGTGCTCGGTCATCTGGGGCAGCCCTGAAGCCACTTGAACATTTTGAGTTTCCTCCATGTCGACTGAAGTCGCCGCCAGCATCTACGACTATCCCAAGTACTACGATCTGCTCTTCGGGTCGGACGTGGCGGCGGAGTTTCGGTTCCTGAAGGCATGCTTCACGAAACACGCGGGCTGCGAAGTGAAGCGGGTCTTTGAACCTGCCTGCGGCACGGGACGACTGCTGATCAAACTGGGCAGATCCGGGTATGATGTTGCCGGAAATGACCTTAATCCCAAAGCCGTCGATTTCTGCAACGAGCGGCTGAGCAAGTACAACCTGCCGGAATCGGTCGTCGTCGCAGACATGTCAGACTTCAGGCTGAAGAAGAAGTTCGACGCCTCCTTCAACATGATCAACAGTTTTCGCCACCTCGCGACGGAAAAGCAGGCCTGCGGGCATCTGGAATGCATGGCCCGAGCCATGAACAAGGGCGGGCTGTACGTGCTGGGCATTCATCTGGAACCAACATCCTGTCCAGCGATGCAGGAAGAAAGCTGGTCAGCTCGGCGAGGCAATCTGGTGGTCAATTCGCACATGTGGTCGAAAGGAATCGATCGCAAGAAGCGACTGGAACACCTCGGCCTGAACATCGACGTGTTCACTCCCACAAAACGCCTGCGGATTGTGGACCACATGGAATATCGGACGTACAAGCATTCGCAATTTTTGTCACTCGTGAAATCCGTGCCCCAGCTCGAGATCGCCGAAACGTACGACTTTTCGTACAACATCCGTCAGCCGCATGTGGTGAGCGGAACGACAGAGGATGTTGTGTTTGTGTTGCGGCGGAAGTGAAGTTCTCTGACCACATGTCTGCTTGTCTGAAAGTTTTTCAATGGAACCTGAACTGATACTTGGCATCGTCTCCCGCTGGCTGCATGTGGGCTCCGCGATTGTGCTGCTGGGCGGCACGATCTGTCTGAAGTTTGTGGTTGGACCTGTGCTGAAGGATCAATCGCAGGAGCTGAAAGAGGCTGTTCGCGGTCGATGGAAGAGATTCGTTCATGCCGCCATTGCAGGTTTGCTGCTGAGCGGTGTCTACAACTATGTCAGGGCTTTCCCCCTGCATCGAGGTGACGGGCTGTGGCACGCGATGGTTGATACCAAAATCATTCTGGCGCTGGGTGTGTTCTTTATTGCATCTGTGCTGGCGGGACGATCGAAGGGAACTCAGAAGTTTCGCGACAACGCCGGCAAATGGACGACGATTGCGATTCTGCTTGGCCTGTTGATTGTGGCAATGAGCGGCATTGCCAAAGTGGTCGGCTCGAAGGGAAAGACAATCGATCCGACCACCGAAATGTTCATCAAGCCAGCACTTTAGCGCTCTGTTTCTGATAAATCGACGGGTGGCCGGGGTTGGAGGGCGGCAGCCCGAAACCCCGGGGCTTCCTTCGCTCCGCTCAGTCCAGCCCCGGCCACCCGATCCAAAAAAGCGAGTGACAGTGCACTTGTGCGACGTCAATGCCTGACTCTTCGAGTCGAGTTCAAAATTCCGTTGAGGACAACAGACGAATGACGGCGCTAGGGGTCAGCCTGAACCGATTGAGGCTGCAGAATCCGATTCTGGTTGCATCCGGAACCTTTGGCTATGCAAAGGAGATGACGGCCTTTGTGGATTTCGCCCAACTGGGTGGCATTGTGCCGAAGACGGTGACGCCGCAACCACGTCCGGGGAATCCGCCGCCGCGGACCGTCGAAACAGCCAGCGGCATGCTGAATTCCATCGGACTCGACAACGACGGATTTGACCAGTTTGTCGCCGAGAAACTTCCCTATCTCACGAGCCTTGGAACCTCGATCATCGTCAACATCGCGGCGAAGACCAACGACGATTTCCGGCGGATGGCGGGAGTGTTGAATGAATGCTCCGGCGTCGCCGCCATCGAATTGAATATCTCCTGCCCGAACGTTTCCGGTGGCGTCGATTTCGGCACAAATCCGGAGCTGGCTGCGGAGGTTGTCGCAGCGGTTCGCGGCGCGTGTGATATTCCGGTGATTGCCAAGCTGACGCCCAACGTCACGAGTGTTGTGCCGATTGCTCAGGCGGTGGCCGATGCCGGAGCGGACGCTGTTTCGCTCATTAACACGTTTCAAGGGATGGCCGTGGACTGGAAGAAACGACGTCCGGTGCTGGGAAATGTGCTGGGTGGACTGAGCGGCCCCGCCATCAAGCCACTGGCATTACGAATCGTCTGGCAGGTTTTTCAGGCAGTGAAGATCCCGATCATCGGGATTGGCGGGATTCAGTCGATCGACGATGTGATGGAGTTTTTTCTGGTGGGTGCGACTGCTGTTCAGGTTGGCACCGCGAACTTCTACAATCCCGGCCTTGCCAATCAACTGATTCGCGAACTTCCCGCCGCGTTGCAGACTCTGGGGGCTGACAGTATTGCGGAAATTGTCGGAACGCTGAACACTACGACAGGTTAAACTCCCCGCGGCCACAAATGAGCCCGGCGAGCGGAGCGGCG
>JAYTAK010000927.1:0-3129 GCA_043737515.1 Candidatus Kuenenia sp.
TTGAAGTTGCGCTTTTCGGCTGGAAATCGTACTCGTACTCAATGAAATGGTACTCGTACTCATACTCGAATCGTGTTCATCGAGTACGAGTACGAGTACCGCCGACGGCTGAGTACGAGTACGAAAAACAGGGGTTTGACACCGATTTCGAATGAGGAAACCCAAAGAGCGCAACTTCAAAACCGTCGTTCGAGCCACTATTCAGCGAACGATCGTGTCAGTCCACTCGGCCTTGAGGTCAAGATTCAGTGAAAGAACATTGTATCCAGCGGCACCTGGCTTGGCGGCAAGGCTGGTGCGAGCCGACGGAGCGGCTCGCCGACGTAGGTCCGCCGCTACGTCGGCGGACATCTGCGACTTGCGGAAATCTTCTCACGAAAACAACACTCTTAACGTTTGCTGAGCAGAGCTGAATCAGCCGGATCCCCGGATGCATTTCCCGTGCGGACTTTCAGTCGGGTTTCCTCGCCGCCTGCACAACTTGCAGCGGCTGCCAGTACGCATGCATCGCCGCATGGCCGACGGGGACGTCGGTCAGGGCAAATTCTTTTCGATCGGACAGCCGCATCAGAAACAGATTCCGCACGCCGCTGCGCTTTGACCCATACACAATCCATTTGCCGTCGGGCGAAGGCTTCGGGTGATAGTGCAGAGTTCCGTCAGCGGTGTGCGTCAGTTGTTCGGCCTGACCATCGAGCGCGATCTGAAACAATTCGACGTTGTCGTCGATCTTCGCCGTATAGAAGACCAACTGGCTGTCGATCGACCAGACGGGGATGTCGCTGCTGCCGCCGTGGTAATCGGGGACATCCAGAAACTCGGTAACGCCCTGGTAGCCACCTCTGTCCGCCAGCTTCTTCAGCCCGGTTCCGTCAGCCCGAACGATGTGCGGATGGCAGTCGTAGTGTTCTCCTGAAACGAACATCAGCCGCTTCCCGTCAGGCGACCATGACGGAGCGAAGTTAAATGGGTGACCCGTCTGCACATGCACGCGATGCGAGCCATCGGCGTCGGCCAGCCAGACCTGGTAGTTCTCGTGATACGAAATCCGCGAACCGTCCGGTGAACTGCTGAATCCGTACGCGAAGCCTTTGGAATCCTTCGTCAGGTCGGTCTTATTGCGGCCATCCCGATCCATGCGAAATGGCTTCGAGTTCCCGTCAATCAGCGCCGTGAATCCAAGTTTCTTCGGGTCATTCTGCCAGAAGAATAAACCTGAGTTGTAAAAACTCACCCGGTCCACAGCCGTGACGTTTTCGGCTGTTCCGGTCGCCACATCAACGAGATACGAGTCATACCGCCAGCCCTCAGCAGTGAAGCGAAACGTCCTGTGCTCCTCTTCCCACGCGGCGTTTTCAGCGCTCTCCCAACCGCGACCGATAACCGCCATCCTGCCATCCGGAGACCAGCCCGCAAACTGCGTCCATGACTCTGCCATGTCTGCCAGTTCCGGCACTAACGGACGACGATGCGTCCCGTCTGCCTGCACGAGCATCGCCCGGTTTGTGATGACATTGGGATGTCTCCCGCCCGGCAGATTGGTGCGATGCTCGTTGTACCCGATCAGGAGATTCGGCGGATCAGTGTCAGCCGCTCCGGCGAAATGGCAAGTGTACAGGAGACAAACACCGATGATGAGCCCAAAGGAACGCATGGAGGATCTCCAGGATCAAATCGATCCGGTCGTTTGTTTCAAGAACGTCAGTACTGGTCGAAACCGTGAAGACGTGCTTTTTATCCTTTCAATCGATAAGAACAACTGAATGGGGACAACCGAATGCAGCACTGAATTACGCATGCGTTTATTCGGTTGTCCCCATTCGGTTGTGAATCAACCGCCTCCGGTCCTTCTGTCAAAAACCCTGGCTTTCGTACGCCGATCAGGTGGCCAAACTCGTCTCTCGTGGCCTGACGGTTGCCGACCAGCCTGCGGTCGAGCGATTCCTTTCTCACGTCAACTACTCCCGCTTCAACTGGGCACAGCACTCGGTGTGGGAGTGAACATGCCGAAAGCGCAAGAAGAAAACTTTGAACTCCATTCCCTGACGCTGAAGACTCCTGAGTCCGCCGCCGCCGTTGCTTCAATGCTGCACGCTCAAATCGATCTTTGAATGGAAGAAGTATTTTAAGGGGGAACAACCAACCGCGAAAGCGCTGCAGGACGGATTGAGTGTTGGAGACATCACGATTAACAGCGTCCTGGTGATTGCACACCAGAACGCCGACAAGGCGTCATCGACGCACCGAAACAACTGACTATCCCTCGTGTGGTTACGTCCCCGCTGTTTTGAATGCAAACCGGGCCGCACTCCGTTTCGCCTGCCGTGGCCAAAGTACTCAATCGACAGTTCCAATTCAACACACCATCGAACACTGAACCCCATGCCTAAAAAAATCAAACACCCCTGTCGACACACTGCGTAAAAATCAGTTTTTGAATTTTTTTGAATCTGTCATTGACGTTATTCAAGACCGTCGCTGCCACCTTTTTGTGTTCCCTATTTGCTTTCAATGAAATCCCCGAGTCGAGTGGACCGTAAGCGGTAGCCCAATGGCACTTGGTTTGATCGCAACTTGTATCAGCCGCAGTGCGCTAGCACCCGGTTTTCTGCGTAATTTTGAGTAAACCGGACGCTAACGCGTACCGGCTGATAGAAGAAATCAAGTGCCATTGAGCGGCACCCTGCCAGCAAATGCGAAGTTCATTAGCACCGCGTCCATTGAATCGCCATAATCTCCCCGCGTTGTTGATCAGGCTTTCCTGAGGGATACATGGCAAGCAATTTCCCGTAAGACGAAAACTCATGAAGACTATCAAAGAACAGATTCTGGAATCCCTGGCCGGGATCGATCGGCCGGTCAGTTTTTGTGCGAGCGGAACTTTGCCGCTCGTGCTTCCTGGGCTGGAGGTGAACGGCATCGGTTCGATCGGGCTGCCGCTGAACGAGTCAGCCGCGCTGAAGCTGATTGGCTGTTGTCGACAGGCACCGTATGGCAAAGGGACGAAGACGGTTGTCGATAAAAACGTCCGCCGCGTGTGGGAACTGGATCCGGAACAGTTTCAGTTGCTCAACCCGGAATGGCCGAACTGCGTGGATCGCGTCACGTCGGCGATACAGCAGCATCTGG
>JAYTAK010000928.1:0-3128 GCA_043737515.1 Candidatus Kuenenia sp.
GTCGTCGCCCCACCGCCACGCACACGATACTGAACGGACTCGCGCACATCGGTCAGGGAGACGGTAAAATTTGATTCCGTGTCGTCAAACGCCATGGGCAGATTTTCGCCGGTTGCACCAGCAGCCTGGATTTCAAGGACAACGTCGGTGGGCAATGCTCCGGCGATATTCGTCCGCCAGCGTGGAATGGCGACAAACTGCACGTCGGTGTTTGCAGCGACAGTCCGATTGCCGTTCGGAACTTCAAAGAACAAATTCGTCGGCGCAGCGAGATTGGCGAACGGCATCGCAAATCTCTGTAACAGCAACATTGATCCTGATGGCCACAGCAGCAACGGAATCATCAACGCCAGGATTGACATCATCGCCAAACCCCAGCGCTTGACTGCGGGTTTGCCCTGGACGACTTCTGACGGACGGATGCTTCCGATCTGAACGCGAATATGTTGCTCCAGCCGATTGCGCATCAATGCGGAACCAACTTCGCTGGACGTGGCTGTTGGTGAATCAACCGAAATCAACGTCGCGATCGCTTCCTGCAGTTGCGGAAAACGCAGATCCACAGCGGCACCCAGTTCTTCCGCCGACGCACTGCTGATCAACGGATGGATCAGCCGTTTCCATGCCACCGCACCTGTTAACAATGAAGTGCCGACCAGTCCCGCCAGTCGCACGACGCCGGGCAGCGCGACGAAGTAATCCAGCAGACAACCGAACAGAATGCAGGCGATGACGACGCATAACGATTCCGCGAAACCTCGCAGCACGGTATACACTCGAATGAGCCGCTGGCAGCGGTCCAGAATTTCCTGTAACCCGGCAATTCGCGGCAACGCACCTGAAGACATTACACGACTCCTGAAACGAACCATCTCCGGCGATAACTGCCATCGGCGATCTGTTGCAGTGTACTGTTTCCTCTGCAGAGAATGCCATGATTCACCGCGTTTTGTTCTCGCTCGTCTTTCTTCTATCAGCCGGTACGCGTTAGCGTCCGGTTTACTCAAAACTACGTGGAAAACCGGGTGCTAACGCACTGCGGCTGATACGAGTAGCGCTCAAATCGAGATGGGTGGCCGGGGTTGGAGGGCGCCAGCCCGAAACCCCGTGGCTTCCTTCGCTCCGCTCAGTCCAGCCCCGGCCACCCAATCCATCAAAGGACGACTGACCGAGCATCAGGGCGGAACTGGTTTTTCTCGTGTCGTCCGCTTGATCGCCGCCTTTCGGCGCTTCTGTTTCATCTGCGTTCACGCGCACTACCTGCTTCGGACAATTTCAAAATCCGGAATTTCGCAAACGCTCCCGTTGACATGCCACTCACGGCGGCTATCATGTTGCGACTGAGTCTCAATTTCAATGCTTCGGTGCTCCAGCAAGCCTGATTCCTGCAGGAGTTCAGCGACAGTATTGATCTGGGAGTCTGGCGAAATCTTTCCGCGCGAGGCGATGGAAATGTGATTGGTGAATTCTAATTCCAACGCGGAAACCCTCTGGCATTCTCAGGCGATTCACATCATGGCAAAGACTCTGTGCGAAATGAAAAAGCAGCTCAAAGGCGATTTCGCGAGCTACAAGCTGCTGGTCTGCAATCCGACTCATGTGTGCACAAAATGCGGGCGGGCAGCCAACGACAGGAAGCTGCTCTGCAAGCCGGAGCGATTGAAAGACTAGTGGTCAAGGCTTGGAAAAGGGGTCAGTTCAGCAGACGTTTTTGGCCCGGATGCGATTTCACCGCTCCAATTGTTTGGCCTTCTCCACCTGCTCTGTTCAAAACCGAAGAAAAGGCACATCATGAAAAAGTCGTCCCTCAGAACCTCTCTGCGAGGCTTTACGCTCATCGAACTATTGGTGGTGATTGCGATCATCGCCATCCTGATCGCACTGCTGCTGCCAGCCGTGCAGGCTGCTCGCGAAGCCGCCCGGCGTACGCAGTGCAAGAACAATCTCAAACAGTTGGGACTTGCCCTGCACAACTACCATGATGTTCACACTGTTTTTCCGCCGGGAGGGACATATCTGGCCGGGATCATTCAGCCACCCGGCTGGTCGATTCAGGCGCGACTGCTGCCGTATATTGAGCAGGCAAATCTGACGAGTCTGATCGACTTCAGTCGAGGTTACTCGGTACAGCCAGCAGTTACTCCGATTCGCGTTTCGACATTGATGTGTCCCAGTGAGGTTAATGACAAGGCGTACGTGGACGGAGCGTTAACGTACTGGCCAGTAAGCTATGCCGCCAATTACGGAGAGTGGTTTCTGTGGAATCCAGTCAGTGGCCAGTTCGGTACGGGTGCCTTCGGTCCGAATGCCCGAACTGGAATGCGAGACTTTACCGACGGGACGAGCAACACACTCGCGATGGCCGAAGTCAAGGCGTTTCAGTATTACCTGCGTGATGTCGGTCCGGTTGCAAATCCGCCTGTACCCAATGATCCGGCAGCCATCAGTGGACTGGGCGGGGCACTTAAGAGTTCCGGTCATGCGGAGTGGGTTGACAGCCGCGGAAACCAGACAAGTTTTACGACGACGTTCACGCCGAACAGCAAAGTGCCTCACAACGATGCGGGCACAGTTCGTGACATAGACTGGGTGAACATCCGCGAAGGCAACAACGCGACGGAATCCACGTATGGCGTCTTCACATCGCGGAGCTTTCATACCAGCATTGTTCAGGGACTACTCGTCGATGGTTCAGTCCGGGGATTCTCAGACAATATTGATCGGGGAATTTGGCGAGCCGCAGGAACGCGTGGCGGCGGTGAAGTGCAGGGTGAGTTTTAGCTACGCTTACTTTCAAAACAGGTTACAGATGAGTCAAGTTTTGGGTGCGATGGTGGGCCGATCGAATGTAGGATGGACATTCATGTCCGTCGCATGGCCATAAAACACGGTCGAAGCGATGGTTATTTGACCTTGACAGCCGCTCGATAATACGACCTTGTTTGGCCAATAACTCGAACATGAATGTCCAAGCTACAGGAATCGCAACTGCGATTCACCAATCCGTTGGTCTGACGCGAGCGGAGAAGCCGCAACGCCTCGCTAGAACCTTTCTTTCCAACAACAACGCATTCTGCACTCATCTTTTCGACCGTGGTTCTTTCAGATTTCGGATTTGCCGCGCTGGG
>JAYTAK010000929.1:0-7129 GCA_043737515.1 Candidatus Kuenenia sp.
CACGGACGGCCTCACTTTCAGATGAGCAGTGGATGCAGATACCTTGAATTCTAGAGTGATCGGCAAGCGGTCGCCGCTGAAGACATATCAAATCGACGACGAGAATTCTTCGAGCGCGGCTTCAATGAAGGCAGCCGCCTGATCCGTGAGTGATCCGTCAGCGGCAAGCGGCGCGTGTCGATGAATGCGAATGGTCCGTTCGACTTCAGCTCCCATACTGCCTGCGAAGATCACCGTGGCATGGATCTGGCAGTTGAGCCCGGTCTGTTTACCGTCGGTAATTTCCGTCGGAAGGGTTTGCGATTCAGCGGCAGTTCGCTTCTGAGTTTCCTGTTTCCGCGCGAGACTTCGGGGAAGGTCGATGAACAGCGAAGTAAATGATGCCATGAGTATTTCGCCGCCCACGACTGATCCAGGTGATTCATCACTGTTCAGAAAATCATCCCACCTTTCGTCCGCTTGTGCGTCGCGACGAGCCTGCCGTTCGTCGTCTTCGCGTTCTTTGGCATCCGCCCAATTGACATACTTTGCCTGATATTCACCCTGGATATCTTCACGTTGATCAAAGGCGAATTGAAACGACGTGAGCGTAATTGTGGCGTGATCAGTTTCAGACGCGATGGACTCAACCGCAGCCGCCACGCGCTGTCGAAGTTGGTCCTCTATGCTCGGAACGAAGGATTCCATCGGGACGAACGACATCGCATCGTGCCAGCGCCGAGGCTCGCAGGTGCCCGGATAGTATCGACGTTCGTAGTCCGGTCGCTGGTCATCAAACGTGATGTCGCAGCCGACAACTCTGGATGACGAGGCCAGTCGCAGCGGAATTTCGGGGGCGGATGTTGCCGGCAATCCCACGACGGCGGGCGGCGTTCCGACGGATCGGCAACCCATCAGCATGATGACGCAGCAACCCGCGAACGAGATTCTGAGCAGCCGATTCATGGTCACACACCTCCAACGCCAAATGGCAACGGCATTCGCCCGACGAATGCGGTGAGGTGTACATGATTCAAGCGGTTTGCGTCAAGAACCGTTTGCTTTACGAAGTCATGGGCCGCTTTTGGCAACCAGACGACAGAAGTGAGACGAGAGCAGACGCCGCAGCGCTGCTCTCATTCTGTCTCAACTCCAGCACGGTTGAATCTCGCAGCTTGCAGGATTCCTGAGTTCTGAAAAACCACGACTACTTGGGCTGCTCACCTGGATCGCGGCAGACGAGGCTCAGGTTATTGTCGCAATCACAAGTGTCAGGATTGTCGGTGTATGAAGCACCGTTCGTGCGGGCCTTGGTGCCACCATATTGCTTGTAACTTGCCAGCCCGGAGACCTGATACGACTGATCCAGGTTTCCAATTGAACTTGACAGGTCGCTGAGTTCAGCAACCACAGCACATTGCAATTCGACAAGCCCGACAAGCATGCCCAGCACCAGAATTGTGCCGATGAGCACAATTTCGGCTGACAGAATAATACCGGCTTCATCGTTCCACAGAGACTTCTTCGACATGTGAACTCCTTTGTGTGTTCTTGAGAGAGACGAGGCGGGAGACAGAAAAATCTCCCCATGCCGCCTGAGACGCGATTCCCGTTCCTCCATGCGGGCTGAGAACCGGAACGGAAGGATTGGCATGGCCTAACCACTTTGCGCGCAGCAGTTTGCGACTCGTAAACATTTCTTGTTCCGAGGGCACAGAATTTCAGGGTGTCAAAAAGCCGAAACACTACGCCAATGACGCATGTTAAAACACTGAAACGTTTTGCCGCAATTTGAAAATGGGCTCCACGATGACCAGCGTCCGGCTTTGCACACCTTTCACCAAGCGGTTCCTGTTGCGACGACTCGACATTGTCTTCTGAACGGCAGAACCAGCACTGGCGGAATGTCAGAAATGCAACCTTCGTGCCACAAACCGACAAATCCGCTGCGTTGGGCACAATCCACCTCTCGTTCGGTTCTGGCTCAATTGAGTCCGAGCCACAAGCAAAGCGTGACAAAAAAGTCCGCGTATTTGCGCCGGCACGGACCACCCGCGTGGGAACGATTGGCGGATAAACTCTGCGACTATGGACTGATCCGGTGACTCGCAGCATTGACAACGGACCTGTTCCGATGTGTAGTGCCTTATTGGAAGTCGTTTTCCGAACGAGATCGTTGTCCGACATGCCGTCCAACTGCACGTAAGGGTTGCGAGGGCGAGTCATGGTTACCGAGTCCGCCGACATGGTGGCGTGGCTGCGTCCTGATACCATCGCCACAGCCGATTGAAAGCTGCCAACCTAAACAACAAGGGAATATCTGGTGTCTCAGGGGCCGTCTCAATTTCAACATCGCATTTCTAAGATGATCCTGCTGCCGATCTTCTGGCTGGACTGCCGATCCGATAGACGTGCGATGCTTACTCAAGCGCTGATTCTGGCCGCGCTGTCGATTGTTCAGGATGCAGCGGCTCAGGAAACTGTGGTTTCGCCGACAGCGAAAACGACGCAGTCAGAACCAACGCCTGCAGTGACGGTCGATGATCCGAATGCGGCGAAGAAGAAGGTAGAAGAATCTGAAACGGTTGATTTGTTGACGGAAGATCTGACTGAACACTGGAAAGTTTTCAGTTCCGCACCTGCGATCCCGGACACGCAGGTTTGGAAAGTTGTTCGTGAAGGGGCGGAAAAGGAACTCATCCTGATTTGTTCCGGCGAGCCGAAAGGCTTCCTGTACACAACGGAGAGCTGCGCTGAGTTTGAACTGACGCTGGAGTGGAAGTATCCCAAAGATGCAGACGGTAACAGCGGCGTGTTGGTCTACACGCAGGACGAACCACGCATCTGGCCGACATCCATGCAGGTGCAACTGCATCAGCCCAAGGCTGGCGATGTGTTTCCCAGCGGCGATGCGATCAGCGATCATTCCAGCGAAACGGAGCTGAATCTCGCGCGGCCTGTGGATACCTGGAACGAAGGCAAAATCGTCAGTCAGAGTGGTCGGTTGAGTGTGGAAGTGAATGGTAAGAAAGCGGGTGAAGTGAGTGGTGCTAAACCATCTTTCGGCAGCATCGCTTTACAGAGCGAAGGCTCCATCGTTCATTTTCGCCGCATACGTTTGCGCAGGCTGTCTGTTGCCAATCCGGAAGAGAATGCCAAGGCAGAGCCCGCGAACACCACAGATGCCACCTGCTTCGAGTCCGTATTTCCGGGTACACAAAATCCTGTGCCGTGGTCCCACAGTGACCACGGCGGCAAAGCCGCGGTGCGTCGCCATTCCAAAGTCACGGTGACGGTCCCCCGCAATAGGCGACAATAGGGCCTGGCCCACGCGTTGTTCCCCGTTCGAATCCTGCTCCGCCGCAATCCGGAAACTTGCACTGCGTTGTTCGCACTGTGGCCTGCACGACGCTCAGTTGATATCCTGCCCGCCAATTGAGTGGTATTCACAACTCGTAATGAGGACGCGGACGTGAAGGCTCTGGTGAAGCGACATGCACAAAAAGGGCTCTGGCTGGAAGATGTTCCTGAACCCATCGTTGGCGTCAATGACGTGCTCATCAAGGTGGATCGCACGGGAATCTGTGGCACGGATGTGCATATTTATGAATGGGATGCGTGGGCTCAGAAAACAATCCCGGTCCCGATGGTCGTCGGACATGAATTTGTCGGCGAAGTCGTCTCCGTGGGATCCAATGTGGTCGATTTTCATGCCGGCGAAGTGGTGAGCGGTGAAGGTCATGTCGTCTGCGGTCGCTGTCGAAACTGCCTCGCCGGTCGGCGTCATCTCTGCGCAAAGACGCAGGGGATCGGCGTTAACCGACCGGGCGCATTTGCTGAATACATCGCGCTGCCGATGACGAACGTGTGGCATCATCACGACACGATTGATCGTGATATTGCATCGATCTTTGATCCGTTCGGCAACGCGGTGCATACGGCGCTGGCATTTCCGGTCCTCGGTGAAGATGTGCTGATCACCGGAGCCGGTCCGATCGGTCTGATGGCCACAGCCGTCGCGCGACACGCGGGAGCACGCTTTGTGGTGGTGACGGACATCAATCCGTGGCGTCTGGAACTGGCAAAGAAAATGGGTGCGACACGCGCGGTCAACGTAAAGACTGAAACGCTGGAAGACGTGCAGCGTGAACTGGGAATGGCGGAGGGTTTCGACGTCGGGCTGGAAATGTCGGGCAATCCATCAGCGTTCCGGGACATGCTCAAAAACATGGCGCATGGCGGAAAAATCGCGATGCTCGGTATTCCGTCAGAGGACATCTCCATCGACTGGAATCTGGTCGTGTTCAATATGCTCACGATCCACGGAATCTACGGTCGTGAGATGTATGAAACGTGGTACAAAATGACCGTGATGCTGCAGAGCGGACTGGATATCAGCCCGGTGATCACGCATCGGCTGCACTACACAGAATTTGAGCAGGGCTTCGTCGCGATGAGATCCGGACAATCCGGGAAAGTCATCCTGAAGTGGTAGTCAATTGCTGCGCTGTTCACCGGCGTATGCGGCTTTCGGTCACGGTCGGCCAGCTATTGATGATCCGCAATCTGTAGGGTGCGTGAAGCGGAGCGCAACGCACCATTTGGGGAAAGCGTGAGAAACTGGTGTGTTTCGCTAGCGCTGCACACACCCTACATGAGTCACTAAATCAACGCACCGCTAGCCGCGGGTTGTGCATTCGGTCAGCACCGGCGGCTAGCGCCTTGCCGCTCACAAAACCTCAAATCTGACCGCGCGGGGTATACGCGGTTCCAACCGGCTCCGAAATGGGCACCAGTTCTGACCGCCAGTCCCGCAGTGCAACGTGTTGCGCAAACGCGACCACGTTGCTGCGGTCATCTTTGAAGTAGAAACAGCGGAAGCCGTGGGACTGGAGTAACCTGAATACGTCTGCCGAGCAACTGCCGAACTTCTGAAGCGTATGTTCCAGCACTTCGATGTAGATGCTGTCCACTTTATGCAGCATCGATTGTGCTCCCTGCAGCACCTGCATTTCAAAACCTTCCACATCAATTTTCATGACGGCAATTCGGGAGATTGAGTGATCGTCAACCAGACTTGCCAGAGTCATGCAGGGGACTCTGATCCCGGATTCAGCGTTTTGGGCGACACAATTGTTGTCGTCTTTCCGGCGTTCGTCTGTAAAGTTCACGATTCCCGCTTCAGCACCCAGCGCGATGTTCAGACTTGTCACGTTGGTGCAATGATTAATCGCGATGGTCTTCTGCAGATGCTTGTACGTCTGCGGATGAGGTTCTACGGAATAGACATGTCCCGTGTCACCGACCGCCAGTGAGCCTGCGGCCGTCACACAGCCAATGTTGGCCCCGACATCGATCAGAATGTCACCCGGTTTCAGGAAGTCGTACACGAATTCCTCTGCGCGATCGACATAATTCGGATCAACCCACAGCGTCAGTGCCATGTTGCTCTTCGCGAAAAACGGGATGGTATATTGGGAACGTTTCAACTGAATTCGTTCCGAGAATCCGCTGCTTTGAAGCGCATAGCCCCACAGGGCTCTAAACGGGCTCTTGAGTTTCGGGCTTTCTGAGTGGGCAAGTCTCTGGAGCAGGTTCATCGCAATCTCCTTCTGCACCCGGCAAGTGCCAGGCCGAACATCCTTGTCGGAAACGTGACAACCGGAGTATCACTCACTTTTGGTGAATGAGTCAATACGGGACTTGGCCTGACCTTCGGCAGGTTTTGCCAGAGCAACGCAGCCGTTGCCATTGGCTCGTGTAACCCGGTGCCCAGCGGGCCGCGCTTGTTCTATTTGAGATTTCGTATTTGAAATTTGAGATTTGAAATTTGAAATACGAAGCGCGGGGCGTTGCCCACGCGGTTAAACTTATTTTCCGCAACCTTTAAGATAAACTGGGCTCAGACTTGCGCTTCCTGCCTGAACTGCCAGGCTTAGCGCATGGATACATTGACTTGTCATAGAGAATCTCAGGATGTTCAAGGTCGAAATACCCCACAAATCTCGCTCCGCAAGGGGGGCGGAAAATAAGGTTAAACGAATGTGGCATTTTCAACCGAGCACGGTCTGCCAGCCGTCGGATTATTCAGGTGTTCTTGACAGCATCAACTTCTGTCGCCGGGCGTTGCAGTGACTCGACAGCATTCCGCGCGGCCTGTTGTTCGGCTTCTTTTTTTGTTTTACCGCTGCCTGATTCGAACACGGCTTCACCGACTCGTGCGACGATGCAGAACACCCGTGCGTGATCAGGGCCGGTTTCTTCGACGACGACATATTCCGGTGTCTTGCCCATATCGCGCTGCGTAATCTCCTGGAGCTGACTCTTGTAGTTTTCCGCATCTTCCGGACGACAGAGCGCCAGTTCTTCACGAAACGACGTGTGAATAAATGTTCGTGCCGCTTCCAGGCCACCATCAAAGTAAACGCCGGCGATCAACGATTCTACGACCGCCGACAAGATGGAATCAGGAATACTCTGCAGTCCGCGTCCCACCAGAATCAATTCTTCGACATTCAGCAAGCGAGCCACCCGCGCACAGGTCTGGCGACTGACGAGCCAGGACTTCATCTGTGTCATCTGACCTTCGCGCTGATCCGGGAAATTCTGAAACAGGTACTCGCAGATGACCACACCCAGCACCGAATCACCAAGAAACTCCAGGCGTTCATTTGAATCAAGTCGCGTCTCTGCGGAGGAACTGTGGGTCAGGCAGCGGCGCAACAGCAACCGGTCGCGAAATTGATACCCAATCCGCGTTTCGCAGACGGTCAATATGTCGTCAACAGAAGACATGGAAAGTTCAGGATCCGATGAAGAAAACGGCGTGTATTTCAATGAGAGTATAGCGAATTGTTTGGTCGCGTGAACTGTCGGACAGTCCAGATTCCAGGCGTGTCCCGCGCAGAATGGCAGTCCGAACGGCAGACGCAACTGCTGGGCTGACATGTGAAGTAGGGCGAGCGGTCGATGCCTGTCGTGTACGCTGGCTCGTTCACGCAGCCCGAGCCCTGATCTCAAGACCAGATCAAGTACCTGGGAGTGTGGCGATGAATGATAAAAGAGATTTACGGGGAGGGTTCACCGGAATCCTGGGGATAGACAATCAATCGATCGTGGCACAGCAGGATCAGATCCATTCGTCCGTCGG
>JAYTAK010000930.1:0-3122 GCA_043737515.1 Candidatus Kuenenia sp.
AAATCGTCCGGGGATCTGCGTGTATTCGCCGGAAGGAAAAGAGCTGGCGTATATCCCGACCGAGATTCCCACAAACGTGGGTTTTGGGCGCGGCAAAGACGCCAATTTGCTGTACATCACGGCCGGTGCCAGTTTGTACCGCATTCGGCTGAATCGGGAAGGATATCAGTTGCCGTCGTTACCTGAATGATTCAACGCTACAATTCCTGTACCTTGGACATTCATGTCCGAGATACTGGCCAGTCACAGTCGCATTGTCGAACAACAGTCAAGGCGCATTGACCTTCGCTTCGACAGAGTTTCATGGCCATGCGACGGACATGAATGTCCATCCTACAAGAGATCCTTCCAATATGTCTCTCGAAACAGACGTTCTCGTTGGCTCCGGTGGCTTCACCTATCGCGCGAATGCCGACTGGGTGCAGCGGCCGGAGGGATACGCCTGGCAGGAGGTTTCGGCTGTGGCCATCGATTCGTCGGACAATGTTTTTGTCTTCAATCGAGGCACGCATCCGGTGATGGTGTTCGATCGGGACGGGCGTTTTCTGCGATCATGGGGCGAAGGCGTTTTTGCCAGGGCTCACGGAATTACGATTGGTCCGGACGATGCTGTTTATTGCACGGACGATCTGGATCATACCGTACGCAAATTCACACCGGACGGTGGGCTGATCTGGAAGCTGGGAGCAAGCGGGAAACCATCCGACACCGGTGCCACCAGCATCGACTATCGCACGATCACGCACGCCGGGCCGCCGTTTTATTTTCCTACCAACGTCGCACTGTCTCCGGACGGTGATCTTTACGTGGCGGATGGATACGGCAACGCTCGCGTTCATAAATTTTCTGCGGATGGCCAGTTGCTGTTTTCGTGGGGCGAACCGGGATCGGGCCCAGGACAGTTTCAGGTTCCGCACGGGATTGCTGTGGATCGAAATGGCATCGTCTTTGTTGCTGATCGGGAAAACAGCCGGATTCAGCTTTTTGCTCCGGACGGTGAATTCCTCAGTGAAAACACTGATGTTGCACGTCCATGTCAGGTCGCGTTCGATGCGGCTGGAAACCTGTTCGTCGCGGAACTCGGCTACCGTTCCGGGATGTGGCCGGGCACTTTTCCACCAACGCCGGACGCAACCGGAGGAAGAATCAGCATCTTCTCTCCCGATGGCGAATTGCTGGCACGCTGGGGAGGCGGCACCAATCCAACGGCTCCCGGTGATTTCTTCGCACCGCACGATATCAAAATCGACTCGCACGGTGACGTCTACCTGTCTGAAGTCATCTGGTCTGCCGGAGCCAACCGAGGGCATGTTTCGCCGGATTGTCACACACTGCAAAAATTCATTCTGCAATCTCTCTGAAGGAATTCTCTGAATGCGAGCCTGGCGATTCTATGGATTCGGCGATTTTCGCCTGGATGAAGTTCCCATTCCCGCGCTGAAGCCACGCCATGTGCTGGTGGAGCCACTTTGCGTTCAGCCCAGTGTGACAGAAGCTCAGTTGGCTTATGGCATTCCAACGCTGGCCTGGGATCGCGTTAAGCGGCGACTGGAGAACGAAGCGCCGGTGCAGCTTTTCGGGCACGAGTTCTGTGCTCGAATTGTAGAAGTCGGCGAGGGAGTTCATCGTTTCAAGGTAGGTGATCGGATCGCGGCACGAGCCAAATTGCCCTGCGAAAAATGCCCGCTGTGCCTGTCGGAACGGAGCTATCTGTGTCGCAAAGGGCCAGTGATCGGATTCGACCTGCCAGGATGTTTCAGCGACATCGCTATCCTGCCGGAAATTTCGCTCGTCAAAGTCGATGACTGCATTTCCGACAGCGAAGCCGCATGCCTGCAGTCTCTGAGCGACAGTGTGGCCGCCGTCGAAACTGCTCAGTTGAGCATGGGTGATTCCGTGGTGATTTTCGGCCAGGGCAGTATGGGACTGGAATGCCTTCAGATCGCCCGCATCAGCGGAGCCGGACGCATCATCACAGTCGATGTCAGAGACGAATCGTGTCAGATTTCCAGAGAGCTGGGGGCCGACCATGCGTTGAATGCGCGGACATGCGATGTCGTTTCGGCGATTCACGATCTGACGGACGGCAACGGTGCTGATGTTGTCTTTGAGTGCGCAGGAGGAAGTCCGAAACAGGGAATGGCCGGGACAGAAACGGTGCGGCAGGCGATTGATGCTGTTCGCTCGGGCGGCAAACTCATCGGCGTCTCTTGGTTTGGTGCCCCGTTCGAAATGAATATCGATCTCCTGCGAGAACGGAGTCTGCGATATCTGTTTCCGGACATCAGTACTCAGGCACATCTGGAACACACCGTGCGACTTGTGGCATCGGGCCGGGTGCAACTTCGATCGACGATCACTCATCAACTTGACGGTCTTGAATCCGTCCCGCAGGCGTTCGAAATCACGGCGAACAAAGGCAAATTCAAGGCTATCAACCCCGCACAGGTCATCCTGAAACGTGAGCGGCGGACTTAAATCCTTTCTTGCCCACATCTGTACAACTAACAATCAGAATCGTTGCGTGACACAAAGAAATGTGGCGGAGGACCCTTCGTCGCTGGAGTCGCATTTTTGACCACGGATGTCCCAGCGCGGGCTTTGCCAGCAACCCATTGATTAAAGCCGAGACTCCGAAACACAGAAGACAGAAAAATTGGTGACAGAAAAATAGAGCAAAGAATGTTTTCATCCTGCGATTCATTTTTCTGTCACCAAACTTCTTGTCGCACCCGCCCCACCTTCGGTTACGAGCAAGCTGATAAACTTCGCGGCACAACAAGAATTCAACAGTTAGTAGTACGAATTACCCAGCGCGGGCTTCGCCCGCAACCCATCGTCGAAATCGGGACACAAGCACAGTGTTGTCATTCACGCAGGAAGACATGTGGCAGAAAAATTCATGGCAGAAAAATGAATCGCGTAAGGACCTCAATTCGTGTTCTGCATTTTTCTGCCCCTCATTTTTCTGCCAGACCTGACTTCAGCAATCAGACGCCTGAGAATCTGCGCGCGAAAACAAGAATTCAACTGTTAGTAGTACGGATGAGTCTTGGCGCGGGCTTCGCCCGCAACCGAACGTAGCCACGCTCGCCAGAGCGTGGGTTTCCTCTGGATCGCCC
>JAYTAK010000931.1:0-7118 GCA_043737515.1 Candidatus Kuenenia sp.
AGCTGCCGCGTTGCACGAGAATCGACTTTTTGTAAAGAACTTCCGACGGCTGAAGCATCGTCCCGTCGGCAGCAAATATCGCCGCGTTGCTGAGCCCCAACTGCACCAGCATCAGGCTCATGATGCGATTATCGACCTGCCGGAACGCGATCCCGGAAAACTCGATCATGTCGATTTCAATCCGCTGGATGCTGAGACTATCCAGCAGCGATCTAAGCAACTGTTCCGGCTCATGGTGCTTAAAAAATGCGCCGTAGAGCAGATTCACGCCGACGATGCCCAGCGCTTCCTGCTGCAGCGGATTCTCCGTGTCGAGCATTCGCACATGGATGAGAACCTGGCTTTCCTGATCCTCGGGATGTGCCTGAAACTTAACGCCCATCCAGCCGTGGCATTCATTGGTGCCTTTGAAGTTACGTGCGGAAACGGTATCGGCAAAGGCAAAGAACGCCGTTGTGTCTCCGCGTGTTCCGCTGAGCTGACTCAGGTTTTGTCCAAATTCATAGTCCAGCATGCTCTGGAGTCGCTGTCGGCAGACATAGCGCTCACAGGCACCGTAATAGGCATCGCTGACCGTCATATCGTAGGCTGAGATGCTCTTCGCGATTGTACCTGACGCTCCGCCTACGCGAAAAAACCAGCGCACGACTTCCTGTCCTGCTCCAATCTCCGCGAACGTACCATACCGCCGCGACTCGAGATTGATCTGCAACGCCTTTTGGCGTGTGTCCAGAAGTACGGGTGGCGGAGTTTGTCCGTTGGTGAGCATGAAGTGGCCTCGCGAAAACGATTTTTCAGCCTGCGGGAGCAATGTCGGTCGGACTCGGCGGGGACAGAGCATCCTGCATTGCCTTGTATTTTTTCTTCAGCGTCCGTTCCAGATTGACAATTCTCTCGCCCGCTCGAAGGCGAACATGAAGTTCATCCTGGTCAAATGGCTTGCTGACAAAGTCGTCAGCCCCGGCATCCATGCCTGTCACAAAGTCATCCTTCTGAGATCGCGACGTGAGAAGAATGGTGTACACGTAATGATCCAGAGGATGCTGGCGAATTCGCCGGATCAGGTCCAGCCCGTCAAGTTCCGGCATCATCCAGTCACTGATGACGATCTGGTACTCGTCCTGCTCAAACATCCGCCATGCCTCCGCGCCGTTGGTCGTCACAGAGACCTCATATCCCCACTTTTGAAGATAGTTCTGCAGTAACCGGCGGGAAACAGGATCATCGTCAGCGACCAGGACCTTCATCAGTATTCTCCAACCTGCTCTTCGTCAATTGTGACTGGCACTGCAACACGGAACTCCACCCGACCTGTGGTTTGCCACTATATCCCGCACGCCAATGTGATGCCTGTGCTGGACTCGATTTCTTTTTGTTTTCAGACTGGCACCACATCGCCAGCCTCGGTCAGCCAAAGCCTGCGTCAAGTGTAATCCATGGAGTGAGATCCTGCGACTACATGCCATTGCGCCTCCCGCAGTCGGTGAATCAGTTCGACGACAGGGGTGCGATCTGTCCAGTCCGTCGAAAGCGGCGGGATTCTGAGTTTTGTATTGATGCTGCGGCTGGAGTTGAAGATTTGAATTCCTGAGCGAATTGTTTGCTAAACCGAATCGAGTGTTCCCCATCCGGCTTCATGCCGGTGGAAACCAGGTTTGCCGACTACCACACGAACCGCCGCACTGTTTTTCCGGCCCCCAACTGGCTTCATGCCAGTGGATGCCAGGTTTGAAAACTTCGCGGATCTGCTGCCAGTGTCTCTGACGCAGGACCGCCCATAGTTTTCAAACCTGGCTTCCACCGACGCAAGGTCGGGTGGGGAGCGGCCTCCTGCGTTCTTTTCGTTTTAGTTGCCAAACCTTTGTCCACTGGCACGAGGCCAGTGGAGCCAATAGAACTGTGGTTTTTCCCGCTTGAACTGCGAGACCTTTGAATCACGCAATCCAGAAAAATGCCATTGCAAACGCAGGACTGGAGAGATCGCACCGTCTCTTATCAAACAGAAGACTTTCCATCGCCGCAATGCTCCGCATGTGGGATTCCTGAGGCAGGTCACTGGAGCGGCAGCTCCGATCAAACCGCCACTGGCGGCTGGAACTGGCACGCGGATCTGCTGATCGTGGATGAACTCGGATACCTGTCGTTCAGCCGCGGCGGTGCAGAGCTGCTGTTTCAGGTCTTCGCCGATCGCTATGAACGCCGGAGCCAGTGCCTGAATACCACGCAACTCCCCGTGGTCAAATCGTTTCCCCCCAGTGGGTCCGTTTTCCGCGCCGAAGTGGGTCCGATTTGCAAGCCGATCTCCAGTCGGCTGCCATTGCTCCGCAATTCAAGTCAGGCTGATTTGGTTCGCTCCGGAGTTCCGGAGAACGTCCACTCGCGGACAACGTGGCAAAACAAATCACGCTGGCACTTGAGCTTCGTGTTGCTTCGCAACCCAGTCTGTTCAGGCTGTGCTACCCAACTGGGCTGATTTTTGATTCCACACTTTCGTGTTTCATCAAAACTGATTTTCGGTTCCTTGCCACCTTTTCGAGTTCCTTTTCGAGTTCCCTGCCACAGGCTGTGACAGAATCCTGGAGGTTCCAATACAACATGGGAGCACAAACTCAGAGAATAGCCGTTAAGTACGAAATCCAGGGATGCATCGGCCGGTGAATTGCCATTTCACCATGTGACGATTCGCTTCGTGCCGCAAGTCACACCGCCCAGTTTTCTGTCGCGAGACCGGGGACAGCGGACAAGTCGCTGTCGGTCGAGACAACGATGCAGTCTACTCCACGGCTCATGTTCTGACGTGAATACTCGCCGACCTGTTGTCGCACTCGTTCGATTTCCGCTTCTTCGTCCTGATCGAAGACCAGCGGTTCAAGCGAGTCGTACCATTTCAGCCACTGAATGACGGAAGCAGGATCGTCGTCCTGTCCGGGCACGTCCGCAGAATTCTCTTCGAGCAACGGCAAACGGCTGACAAACACCACAGTGCCTTCCGGCCAGTTCACGTCCTCGTCCGGAATTGCCTGGCCATTGACCCATCTGGCTTTGATCATGTTTCACCTCAAACCTCAAAACGAAAAACATCGTCGTATGAAAAACCTTGTCACGGTGTGCCCGAGATTCTAATCAACTCGGCCTGTTATTTCCTCGTTTGATTTGTCGTCAAGGTTCGTTATGAACCAAATTCCAGCTCTTTAAGGTACATCGCCATCTGCTTTCGAGTCTTCGCCAGTTCCGCTTCAATGCCATCGGTTTTCTGCTGAACCGCGTCGATATCGATCTCGTCCTCAGCTTCGAACGTATCGACGTGACGCGGGATGTTCAGGTTGAAGTCGTTCTCGGCAATTTCCTTGATGGTTGCTTTGTAGGCGTACTTTTCGATCTTCTTGAACGCCGTATATGTTGCCACGACATTCTGCAGATCTTCGGGCCGCAGGCGGTTCTGCCGCTTCTCCTGAGCAAACTCACGACTGGCATCAATGAACAGAACGTCCTTCCGTTTGTTGGCCGTGCGGGCTCGATCGAAAATCAAAATCGCGGCTGGAATCCCGGTGCCGTAAAACAGATTGGCAGGAAGTCCGATGACCGCATCCAGCAGATTCTCTTCAATCAGCTTGCGACGAATCGCGCCTTCTTGTCCGCCTCGAAACTCGCCGCCGCTGCGTGTCGCCAGGGACACACGGTCCGCTTCTTCACTGCCGCGGCTCTGGTGGACCTGCTCGAAGAGAAGCAGAAGGCGCACCTGCTCGATCGCTTTCTGACGCAACCGGATCGCACGGATCTGCTGATCGTGGATGAACTCGGCTACCTGTCGTTCAGCCGCGGCGGTGCAGAGCTGCTGTTTCAGGTCTTCGCCGATCGCTATGAACGCCGGAGCCTGCTCCTGAATACCACGCAAATCCCCGTGGTCAAATCGTTTCCCAGGTGGGTCCGTTTTCCGCGCCGAAGTCGGTCCGATTTGCATGCCGATCTCCAACCAGCGAGACGATACGAAGATTCCCCGGTCGCTGAAGTTCTGACTTCTTCCAGAGAACCACATTGGCTGTGATTCGAAGCATGATGATGAGTCTATTTTGGGCGAGAGTGGTTGAAGTGGCAAAACAGAGCCCCGCCCAGCACTGCTGAACGGGACTCTGCATGCAGCGTTCGTGCCGATGGCATCCATCGCACGCTGAGGTAAACTTCACTGAGAATCGTGTTCTTCCTCCAGCCGATCGATTTCAAGCTGCGTCTTGAGAGCTTCTTGAGCTTCTCTCGCCAGGAACACAACCGGCGTTGCAACTGCAGCGACCGCCGCCAGTGTGGCAGGCCTTGATCACGGATTCGGCCAAGAAATGTTCTTTGGAGTCGTACAGAGAGGCCTGGGCCAAAGGCCCGAAATGTGAAAGCCCAGGGCATCGCCCTGGGAAAAATGGATTGCGACAAAAAAAGCCCCAAAGGGGCGAAATGATGAGGCATACCTCCATCCCGCCCCTTCAGGGCATTGGTGTTCAAGATTGAACAATTCCTGGGGCGATGCCCCAGGCTTTCACATTGTGCCGCGTTGCGGCAGTCCGTCTGCCCCCCCGACGCTCTTTTGCAAGTCCGAAATACTGAACAGCCGTCATCGCCAACCACACGTATGGCCGAATTGGTGACCAATGACTCCCGAGAATCGGGTTCGATTGCCGCCTCACCAAATGTGCGACCGCACCCAATTTGACGACTGTTCTGCTTGGACTGCAATCCGATTGGATCATCCTCTATCATGTGCGGATGGTTGCGGGACGTGGCTGATTAAACGGCTCTGGAAAAGCCTCGACCTCCCCATCATAGGGTTATCGTTGCTACTTGACAGATGCAATACGAACGAATTTCC
Organism: Candidatus Kuenenia sp.; assembly: GCA_043737515.1. Taxonomy (GTDB): domain Bacteria; phylum Planctomycetota; class Planctomycetia; order Planctomycetales; family Planctomycetaceae; genus SXXK01. Next base: position 4,856 of record JAYTAK010000931.1, read on the forward strand.
AGACGGATAGTTTTCAGTTCAGGGAGCGATGTGCAGATGAGCCAGGATGTCTCAACGAGATCGATTTTGTCGTCCGGCGCTCTGAATGAGTGTTCGCGACGAGGCCCCCTCCTGATCCGGATCTGTCTGGCAGCGACATTGGGGATCTTCTCAGGGACTCTCGAGGCCGATGAACAGGCGGTGCCGCCGGTTTCTGACACTGCTCCGGATTCTGCAACCGTCGCCGATGGCATCAAAGTGCCGGATGGTTTTCATGTCGAATTGTATGCCGATGATGATCTGGCCCACGACGTACATTCCATGACGATCGATTCCAAAGGCCGCGTCGTGGTTTCCGGGCCTGGCTATATCAGAATCCTCGTCGACAGCAACAACGACGGCCGCGCCGACACGTTTAAACAGTTCGCCGACAAACCGGATACTGGATCGCAGGGCATGTTTTTCCTGGGCTCGAGTTTGCTGTGCTCCGGCGATCAGGGACTGCAGATCTTTCGCGACAGCAATCAGGACGACGTTGCCGATGGACCGCCGCAGGTTTTCCTGAAGATCTCCGCCGGCGGCGAACATCATGTGCATTCGATTCAGAAAGGTCCGGATGGCTGGTGGTATGTGATGGCCGGAAACTTTGCCGGTGTCACAGCATCGTATGCAACCGTTCCCACGTCGCCGATCAAAACACCGGTGTCGGGAACGTTGCTGCGTCTGAAGCCGGATCTCTCCGGCGGCGAAATTGTGAGCGACGGATTTCGCAATGCTTATGATTTCACGTTCAACGGTACGGGCGACTTCTTCACGTACGACAGCGATGACGAACGAGATATCTCATTGCCCTGGTATCTGCCGACTCAGGTGTTTCACGTCCTGCCGCTTTCAAACGCAGGCTACGTGACGGTCGGACTCAAACGGCCTGGCAGTTATCCGGACATGCCTCCGGTACTGGCAACATTCGGACGTGGCTCGCCCACAGGAGTCACCTGCTATCAACATCATCAGTTTCCGCGAACGTATCACGGTGCGTTGTTCATGCTGGACTGGACTCTGGGACGCATTCTGACCGTGCCGCTGATTCAGGAGGGTGCTGGATGGAAAAAAGACGGCTTCGTGTTCGCCGAAGGCCGTGATCAATTCGGATTCGCTCCCACAGACATCGAAGTGGCTCCGGATGGCAGTCTGTTTGTCTGCGTTGGTGGTCGCGGAACTCGCGGCAGTGTGTTTCGAATTGTCAGCGATGCCCCTGAAAGCCCGCCTGCTGCAGCGCGCACAGATGTCGGTTCACAGCAGCTGAATGCGGTGCTTGACGCGCCACAGCCAGGCAGTAGCTGGTCGCGGGCAACGTGGGTTCCGGCAGCAAAACTGCTGGGCCCCGACGTCTTCCGCGAAGCCGCGATGCTGGAAACTCGACGAGTTCCCGAACGGCTGCGGGCGATCGAGATTCTTGTCGAAATGTTCGGTGGACTGGACAGCGCTACAGCATCAAAACTGACGGAGGCCGGATCAAATCTTGTCCGCGCTCGAACGGCATGGGCAGTTGGACGCAGTCACCCGGATTCACCGGATCCGGAAATCCTGCGAAAGCTGATCACTGATCGAGACCTATTCGTGCAGCGGTTTGCATTGGAAGCACTTGCTTCCACGACTTCCAGTGCCACGTTGGTCATCACAGGGCCGGCGATCGCAGCGGCTTTTACATCAGATGATCGCATTGTGCGACTTTCAGCCGCTTTGCTGATTTCCCGAATGAATGATGACCACCGCAACGCGCTGGCGAAGACTCTCTCGGGAGATCCGCGTGCGCTGATGTGGTTTCACATGGGACGCTGCCTGCGTGCGCCGCTGCAGAGTGCACCTGCGGCAGCAGTCGCGGCGAACGTGCTTGTGTCCCCGACATCGTCGAGCGAAGACCGTTGTGACGCCGCGCGCATTCTGCAAATGACACTGGGAGACGTCGGCCCGGTCAAAGATCGCCCGGTGATGTTTGATGGCTACGCACCAAGGTTAACGCTGGCGTCTCTGGAACGTGAACTTAACCCGATCATGACCAAAGTCGCGGCAGCGTTTCCGTCCGGTGATGCACATCTTGATCACGAGTTGATTCGCCTGGTCGCCATGACGACACCGTTCAATCGCGAGTTGTTTGCGCGGCTGCTTTCGAGAATCACCGATTCCACACTTCCGGCAGACGATATTCATTGCCTCGCAGCGGTCAGCCAGTTTGACATCGAACGCTCGTATGATGAAAGCACGGCAACCGGCAGGGCGCTGC
>JAYTAK010000932.1:0-3119 GCA_043737515.1 Candidatus Kuenenia sp.
TCTGTCCTCCTGGCATTACGCAAAAGCGATTCCGGGAACTCACGGGACAGCGCGCACCCCAGGCGGTCGAAGAATGGCTGCAGATGCCGCAAACGGCGCTCGGTGGAAAATCGGTGCTGGATGTCGCGAACGATGATGCGTTCCGGATCAAACGCGCAGCCTGCGTGATCGGCCTGATGGCCATTACGGCCCGCAATGATCTGGCACCCGATATTGCCTCCGTTCGGCAACGGCTCAATGTCCCTGCTCCTGCTCCACGGGAAGTGCCGGAATACATGGTGATGGCCGCGATCCCGGCCGTCGATTACGAGCGCATCGATGTCTCGAAATTGACCGGCACGCAATTGCACGAATTCACGAATCGCTGCTCCGTGCTGGGCCTGCGGCATCAGATTCGCGCGGCCCTGGATGAACTGACGAAGCGTCCGGAAGGCATCAAGGAATACGATGCACGGCGGGGCTGGCTGATGCGTGCGGCCATCGCCCGCATCGAGGAAGATTATGATCTCGCTTACCAGTGCCTGAATCACGCGCGGGAATCTGCGGCCGCAGCGCCTGAGGCATTTCGTCATCAACTGGAACTCGATATCCGCGAACTGTCGTATCGGCTTGATGATCCGGCCGATGCGGAATTGATCACGCTGCTGCATCGCATTCGTGACCGCTACCTGCACAAGATTCCGGAGATCGAAGGAGTTATCCGCGAGCAACTGCAGATCGCCGGTTGTCCGCAACTTGCATCCGAACTGGATGGCGGACTGACGACGGTCGGAGCGGGTTCGTCGCTCTGGACTCCGGGAGCCCACGCCGAACCAGCCGGAACCGGAAAACTCTGGATGCCCGGCCAGGAATAGTCCGTTGTACTTCGACAACGCCGCTACCAGTTTCCCAAAGCCCGACTGTGTCTATGATGCAGTCGATGCCTGGATGCGTGGCGGAGCGGCCTCGGCAGGACGCGGAACGCATCGCAACGCTGAAGCGGCTGGCCGGATGATCGACGAATGTCGTCGACAACTGGCGACGTTGCTGGGGGTGCAGACCGCATCACAGATTGTGTTCACGCTGAACTGCACCGACAGTCTGAACACCGTGCTGCAGGGATTTTTGCAGCCGGGCGATGCTGTCGTGGCGACCGCGCTGGATCACAACTCCGTGCTGCGACCTCTGGAAGCACTCAGACAACGCATTGGTGTTGAGGTGGAAATCATTCCGTTCGATCCTGCGACCGGGTTGATCGATGCACAACGATTTGCCCAGATTCTTTCCCAGAAAAAGATCCGCTTGGTCGTCCTGAACCACGCTTCCAACGTCACCGGGCGAGTTCAGTCGGTGGCCGAATTGACGCGCGTGGCTCATGCGCAGGGCGCGTACGTGCTGCTCGATGCTGCACAGACAGCGGGGCACTGGCCATTGAACATGATGGATCTGGACGTGGATTTTCTGGCCGCTGCCGGGCATAAGGGACTGCTCGGGCCGCTCGGGACAGGAATCCTGTGCATCCGTCGCGGACTGGAAACTCAGTTGCGGCCATTGCGGTTCGGCGGCACCGGCACGTCCAGCGAATCATTGATGCAACCCGCCGAGATGCCCGCGCGCTACGAAAGCGGCAACCTCAATCTGCCCGGCATCGCCGGTCTGCATGCGGCCTCCAAATGGATTCTTGATCAAACCGTGCCGAAACTTCAGTCGCAGATTCATGCAATGACAGGGCGACTGCTCGATGATTTGAATCGCATTGATGGTGTGAGCATTCTGCGACCATGCCTTGAGTCTGATAACTGCGGTATTGTGTCGTTCAATATCGGAGGCATGGACTGTCGCGAAGTCGCTATGATCCTCGATCAGTCGTTCGACATTCAATCTCGCGCAGGATTGCACTGTGCTCCGTTGCTGCATGAATCATTGCAGTCGACCGTCAATCACGGCAGCGTTCGCCTGAGCCCTGGTCTACTCACAACTGAAGATGAAATCACCAGCGTGGTCGGAGCCGTTCGAGAAATTGCGGCTCATATCTGACCAATGAATTATTGCTCTGGTAAGGCAGCAGAGTCTAGCGGTTACTCATCAACTCGAGTAACTGCTGAGGAGATTGCAACGATTCCTTCGGCATCGACACTTCCAGTCCACCTGCCCGAATCTGTTGCTCATTCCTGCTGATCAACGTATTGAATGGCGAGAGAATTGATGCATGTTTCAACTCCTTGGCGGCAAGTCGTTTGTTTGACTGATAAAACGCTGCGAGACCTAGTAAGTGATGAAATTCCGCCACCTCGGCATCACGGTATGACAGCTCCACACCGAGTTGGCAGAGACGCGAGACCTCCTTGAACTGTTTCTGCCTCGCCTTAGTCTTTGCCACTTCCAAATAAGGAAGGGCCAGGGATGTCCCTAGTTCGATTGCTCGCTCAAAATCTTCGATTGCTTTACGATAGTCTTGAGTGAGGAAAATGATCCCTCGTGCGGTGCGAAGTTCTGCATTATCGGGTAAGCGATTGATCCACTTCGTCAGAAACGGGATTGTTTCATCTACATTCTGCAGGTTCATTAACGCAAATGCTTTCGATGCGGCAGCGGAACCGAGCACACTGTCGCGCATCTCCTGTTCTTCCGCAAGTTCAAATCCACGATCAAGATGCCGGATAGCTTTCTGGTCCATGTTGCGATCTGCATGAACCATGGCAAGGTCGTGGTACAGTTCGCCGACCAATAGCTGCATTGTTGCGTCATCTGGGAGTGCCTGAGCGTTGCGTTCACATCGGCGTTCCAGTTCGTCCCAATCTCTGAGCTTCTTTACCTGTTGCATCGCCATGAAGCGATATGTCGGCGTGGCTGGTGAGATCCGCGACGCATTATCAAAGAAGGCGAGTGCAATGCGTGGGAATCCGTACTCTGCCCAGGCACGCCCACGCATGTAGTCCACGAGGTTCCTGTCGAATTTTGGCTGGAAGCGGAACCAGTGAAGTAGCTGATTCCAGTGTCCCTTGCTGTACGAATCTTCAATCGATGCAACCAAAGTCTGCTCGTCTGGTTGTATCGATTGAAGATTCGTACAGCAAGGGACACTGGAATCAGCTACTTCACTGGTTCCGCTTCCAGCCAAAATTCGACAGGAACCTCGT
>JAYTAK010000933.1:0-3116 GCA_043737515.1 Candidatus Kuenenia sp.
GCCCCATGCCGGAAACAGGTACCGACTGGCCCGGATAACCACCACCCGCAGCAATCATCGCACCTGGGACGCCCGGCATTTCGTTTGGAATGATCGTGATTGGTGACGGAGGCAGGTACTGCCCTGCGTCGCCGTCGGCAATCTGGAAGCCCACAGTCTGAATTGAGCCATCTGCCGCAGCGACTGTGCCGCCGTCCAGATTGAACTCTTTGTTTCCGACTCGCAGTACCACCATGATTGTTCCCATGCGTTCGGCCTCTTCGATTGGATCGACACCGACATCCAGCGTCGTTGACACCAGAGTCTCGACACCCGCAATGGCTCGAGCCTGGAACTCTGGATCCGGCAGATAGATGACTTTCGTCACCATGTTGTTGCTGCGAATATGTTCAAGGTCTTCATCCGTCACTTCAACCGGCACAGTATTGTGCTGGAGGTAAGCGAACGTGTTTGGATGAGCTGATCGCACTTCCAGAGACGGATACAGGCTTTGCCCTTCCCAGCCGTCGCCAGGGATGTTCGAGAACACCAACTGGTAAATGGCAGACTGTGGAAAGTCAGCTCGGCCAGGTACGAAACGTTGGTTGCGGGCCAGTGTCGCCCCCGACATCCAGCCGACAGACATGCCGTCCTGACCAATAAACTTGATCTGAGTCGACATTGGTGGACCACTTAGGCCCATCATGCCGGGCCCACCCGGTTGAGCCAGCATTCCCAGGACGCCCGGACCGGGACCATCCACCATCGGGCCCGGATGCTGCATCATGGCAGCAGGAGGCGCGACGTATTCGTTGGGCTTGAGGAGTCCGTGGCCGCCGGGGCCGTTTACGGTCCCTAGTCCGCCTGCACCACCATAGCCGGCGCAGCCCATACACACCACTACCAGGGCGCCAAGGGCCAGAAAGTAATATCTCATCGCTACCCCTTCCTTGAGATGCTGACGGTTCGTTCCAACAGCAACCCGCAGATGACCGTACTTTAACTTGAAAACTTACTGTGCCCGACTGTCCGCACTTTGCCATCGACCCCACCAGGGGGTGACGGTACACTGCTTTTGCACGCTCGAACCGATCGGCGTGCTTCGGATTTTTGAGCAGAATCGCGGTTTCGATTGACGAAGCTGCCATCAGCATTGCACCATTCGAACTCTAAACGACCAGGATGCTCAAACAATCCGTCGGTCCTTCCTCTCTTTCTTCGGGTCGTCACAGCTCGAATCTTTGGCAAATTCAGTAAAATCAGAACATGAATCACAAACCTAATTCTTTGACCAACTTTCCTGGACTCACAATGAGCACTGCCGTCGCAGTTGTGCTGGCAATCGCTCTGCACCAGGCTCCGGCAGGATCTGCTGATGAGAAATCCGTTCCGTCAGACACCGCCGCAGCCGATGCGAAAACGCCGCCGACGGACGCTGATCCATCGGAAAATCCAACCGCGGCCGCGCCGGTCGCTGATTCTGCGGCTCAGGAAGCAACGGCAGCATCTGCCGGTATTCCCAACCCGACAGACCTGCTCAACCAGGTTCGCAGCAAGCTGCAGAGCCTGGATTCTTTGAAATGCGATCTTCACCAAACGGTGATGATGTCCGGCATGACACTGCAGGCAACCGGCACGTACGCTGAAGCGTCTGGAAATCGAGTCCATGTGGAGTTCCGGATCTTCCCCAGTCAGCCAGCGGTTAAGGATGACGCGAAGAGAATGGCGATCGATGCGGAGCCCATAGCTCTGGCACCAGAAACCGCCCGTGGCGAACTGACGCAGGTCAGTGACGGCTCGGTTCTTTTCACGCTCTGGAAGAACGGTGCCGCCGTCCGAGTCACACGACGTAATCTGCGGGACATCATGGACGCTGCGACGAAAGTGGCAGGCTACGATCCAGATCATGTCGCAATGGATCTTGGCGTGGGTGGTCTGCGTGGCCTGATTTCGCGAATTGAGTCATTGATGGAGTTTGCTCCAGTGCAGACAAAGAAAGTCGGCGATTCAGACTTCTACGTCGTGCGAGGCCGCTGGAACGCAAGAACGCGAAAGGAGTTGTTTCAACTTCCCGATGACGTCATTGCTGATCCGCGCCCGCATGTTCCTGAGTATGTTGTGTTCTACATCGACGCCAGGACGCTACTGCCGCGTCGGATAGAATATCGTAAACGTGCCGCCGATCCGGCTCAGAAGTTTGATCGCCCGTTGGTGACGCTGGATCTTCGAAACGTCGTGCTGAACGAAACATTGCCGGACGACATGTTCGTATTTACGACTCCGGAAGGCGTGAAAGAAGAAGACATCACAGAGCAGACAATTCAGTCCATTGAACAAACGACACAGCCGCCCGCCGCAACGGACTCACCCGCAACCCCAGTCCCCGCAACGGAAACACCAAAATAGTGAGGGCGAGAAGCTTCGTTTTGGGGAGGGCGAGGCGGCTTTGCCTGACCGGAGCGTTTTGCCCAACGGGTCAGATCCTTGCCTCACTGGAATCGGGGTGGCTTTGCATTAGAAATATGCGGTTTGCACGTCGCGAAACAGTTCAGGAAAAGTTTTGAAAACCATTATTGCGGGTGTCGCGAAACCCGCTTCACTTGCATTCTTTTTGCCACACTCAGATGATCTGACCGAAGCTGGATGGTCCTTCCGTCGAAACAAAATGAGCACAAATCGCGTGAAACCACATTTGCAGTCACTTGTTCTGGCCAACCAGATCTTCCAGGACAATGTCACTCATAACTTCGTAATTGCCGGGACTTTTAACCAGTTGACTTTTCGGCAGAATCAGCAGATTGAAGCGGCCTCTGCTGCTGAGGTATCCGGACAACCGCAAAAAAAATCGATCAAAGAACTTCGCTCCGTTGGATCTCCCTGGTTATTCTTCAGCTTGACCGATATCGTTGGAAAGGTTTCCTGCTCAATTCGATATGTCTTCCTCAGAGACTATCAAGTGTTATTCTCAACGGACTTCACGATTGAGTCGAGTGATAGACTGGCGACACTTGAGAGCAGATTTGCATTACCACCCCTGCCCATTGTTGGTGCAGGACAATATGCACTTGAGTTCCTGGCACACGATGAGTTGATCGGCTCACTTCGAATAATGGCCGTATCTGAGGAAAGCGAAACCG
>JAYTAK010000934.1:0-3115 GCA_043737515.1 Candidatus Kuenenia sp.
CGACAGACAGAGTGACCAGTCACCATTGCCAAACGCTACAACTTCCCGTTACAATCCGACGCCATCAACCCCCGCCGCGACAGCGGCTTACTTGAACAAGCGGTTCAAGCGGACTCGAACAAGCGGTAGGTTTTCGGCGTGCGATGTCGGTCCCAAAATGATCGTCTGTCGTGGTTCGCGCCGCTTGTCCGTACGGCTTAACCTGTTCGTTCTGCCAACATGACCAAAAACTGTCGAGACACCACATCCCGGCCGAGTAACCGAACGGAAGAGAAATGAAGAAGACATCCCTTCAAACTACCGATGGCCCGACTAAAGAGCTTTTTGCTGACGGCACGGTTTCTGGGGAAGGCAAAATGAAGTCAGGCAAACGTGATGGCAAGTGGAAGTTCTATTACCGCAATGGACAAACGAAAGCGGTTGGCAAATATGCTGAGGGTGACCTCGACGGATATTGGGAATGGTGGCGTGAGAATGGACAACCGCTCCAGGCTGGCGCATTCGCAAATCGTGTACAGGTTGGAGCCTGGAAGAGATACTACGAAAATGGACAACTTTGGGACGAAGGCGAATACCAGGACGGCAAGAAAGTTGGTGAGTGGACAACATACGACAAGTCTGGTGGTGTCAAACAACGGAAAATCTTCAAGCCCAGGTAGAAGCGTAGCGTCTGATGAGTGCCAGAACAAAATGCACCCGAGTGTTTGCTGATGCACAGTTTTCATTGATGTTAGTACACAGAAAGTCAGTTCCATGACACCATGGCAAATTCGTCAGGCACCACTCATCTGTCGCATGGCCGAAGATATGCTCCTGCGGAATCTGGCACAAAGGACCGTCGATTCCTACACGTCTACTCGGCGCGGTTATGGACGTGATGTATGTTCGTTCAATGACAAGCCGCAGGCGTGAGTAAATTGTTGACGGCGCTGTCGCCTGCGGCTTGCCGTTAAACGAGTCATTGGCGACCGCGTGCGGTATCTCACATGGGCCGCTTCGCAACGTTCATCGACAATCGCCGCAACCGGAATCGCAACCGCCACGCAAATCGAGGTGACAAGCCCTTCGTTACCTGGTAGACTCAGGCGTCCCGCTGAGTGACCTCAATGGATTCCGCAAACTTGTGCCCAATCCACGAGGCGGAAAAGTTCAACCCACGATCTTTGCGTCGGTTAATCGCCCGCCGCATAGATCGCAATTCGTTATCAGTTATCAGTTATCAGTTATCAGTTATTCGGATTTCGGATTTCGGATTTGGAAACACCGTTATGTCGTTTGAAATCACGATTCCTCGTCTGGGCTGGTCGATGGAAGAGGGAATTTTTTCCGGTTGGATGAAGAAGGACGGTGATGTCGTTCGTCGAGGCGATGCTCTGTTTGAGCTTGAAGGCGAAAAAGCTCTGCAGGAGATTGAAGCGCTCGACGATGGCGTGCTGCGAATTCCTGCGGATGGGCCTCAGCCTGGCGCGGTGCTCAAAGTCGGCGCGGTCATTGGCCATTTGGTTGCGGACGGTGAATCGTTGCCACAGGCACAGGCTGGCAGCGGTGCGGCTTCGCCTGTGACGAAGGCCGTTGAAATCGCGACGACGAACGAGGTAAAAGGCGTCGCGACCGGCGCGTCGCCGTCAGTTCGTCGGCTTGCCAGAGAACTGGGCGTCGATCTGGCGCAGGTTGCGGGGACTGGTACCGGAGATCGCATTACCGATGACGATGTGCGGGCTGCCGCGACACGGTTAGCCAATGGTCGCACGACAACGAATCCTTCGGCGCGAGCCGCTGACATCATCGCAACTCCCCGAGCCCGTCGCGCGGCCAAACGGGCTGGCATTGATCTCAATAAGCTGCAGGGAACCGGGCGGAACGGGCGAATCCGCGAACGCGATGTTGTGAGCGCAGCGAAGACTGCCGGGGAAAGTTCAGCGTGTTCCGGCGGACAACGAGTGGTGCTGTCCGGTCGTCGCAAGGTCATCTCCGAACGGCTGGCCGAAAGTCATCGACAAGCGGTTCCGGTGACGCTCACTTCGCAGGCCGACGCGACAAATCTGGTCAGTCTTCGAGCACAATTCAAGACCGCCGGAGAATCATTGGTTCCCGCCTTCCATGATATTATCGCCAAGCTGGTCGCTGGTTGTCTCAGACAAGACCGGCGACTGGCTGGCCGCTGGGATGGAGATGCAATCGTGTTGCCGGGCGACAACGGCATTCACATTGGCCTTGCCGTCGATACACCGGAAGGTCTGATCGTGCCCGTGTTGCGCAATGTGGCGAATGAGACGCTGCTGAGTCTGGCGACGGAGTCCTCACGCATCATCCGCAAAGCGCGAGACGGTCGATTGTCGGGGGCAGACATGCAGGATGCCGTGTTCACGATTACGAATCTTGGCAGTTTTGGGATCGATGCCTTCACTCCGGTCATCAATCTGCCGGAAACTGCCATTCTGGGACTGGGTGCGATCCGCAAACAAGCGGTCGTGGTCGGCGATGATCGCATCGAAGTCCGCCCAATGATGACACTCAGCCTGACGTTCGACCATCGTGCGATCGACGGCGCTCCGGCAGCGAAGTTTCTGCAATCTGTCGTTGCCGCAATCGAAAACCCGGCAGCGCGGCTGTTGATGGCGGAATGAACGTAGTGCCTTTGCAAAATTGGATTTTTTGGTAGGCCGGACCAAGCGCAGCGCCGTTCCGGCAATTGGCCGATACCTGCCGGAACGGCGCTTCGCTTGGTCCGGCCTACAGATTCAGGAGATTTGAATCATGCTCAACGTAAGTACTTGTCGTGACATTGCAGCCTGTTTCATGATGACGTTGTGGTTGACCATGCCGATGGCGTCGTTGGCGGTCGCAGGGGACCAGCCGCAGCCGGTGCGACGTGTGCTCTACAATTTCGACGGCGATTCGTGTATGTCCACGAAAGCCGGAAGCAAGGAGCCGGTGGCCGTGACAATCGACGACGTGAAAACGTTGATCGAAGAGGGCGGAACCGGACTTGCGCGACCGGATGTTGAGTTCAGCATCTTTCAGTTTCCCGCCGACCAGATTCCGCGGATCGATGGCAACGGTGACGACTGGTCAGTCGTTCCGGATTCCTACTCAATCGGCATGGATCAGTTGC
>JAYTAK010000935.1:0-7103 GCA_043737515.1 Candidatus Kuenenia sp.
ATTGACGATTGGTCATTGGGATTTCCCAGGACCAGATCAATGACGTCGCCGCTGGAGTGGTGGAATGTGGCGGTGACGACCTGACGTTCATCCCGGTGAACCGCACTCACTGAAGCCTGAACAACGGAGAACACTTGGCTCGTTGGGCGACTGTCAGTTCCGGCCAGGAAGCGACAGGCTACACAAGCGACAGGCTACGCCGTCGCCAGCAACTCTATTCGCCCGCGTTACGGCCGAGGGCGATGTCGAAGTCGTTCATGGCCGGGACCATCATGGCGATGGCAGTGAAACCGTAGGCGACGCAGATCCAGAAACAGACGCCGAGGTTGCCGCCCAGCAGGAAATCGGTGATCGCGTAGAACGTCAGAAACGGCAGAATGATCGATGCCAGCGTCAGCGCACCGGAGGGGTTACGGTATGTCAGTGACGAATACAGTCCCAGGCTTCCGAAGCCGATGAACAGAATGAAGCTCTGCAGTTGAATCGCGAACGAAGATCGAGCTTCCACCAGCAGCAGCATGAAGATAAAGATCCCGACGAACAGAAAGAACATGGTGCCCAGACTGTGCCCGATCGCGGTGCGGGAGTTTTGGTACGTCAGGCCGGCATGGATTCCAAGCGTCACCGCGAAAATGTTCAACACCAGAAACGCGACGCTCAGGTAGAGCACGTTTTCGGCGGTCAGCGTCGGCACGCGACCGAGCAGGGCCATGCCCATGATCATCAGCAACGGCATCAGGATCATTTCGCGGGCATTCCACAGAGCGCCGCCGATTTTGCCGAGAATGAATTCGTGAGGCCGCAGATCGGTGACAAGCAGAATTTCGAGCGTCCCGCCGTCGCGCTCGTTGGTAATGGAAGTTACCGCCTGAGCGTTTGTCAGCAGCAGACTCAGGATGCCGATGCCCAGAAACGCGAAGGCCGGCGCGGTCACCATGCCCAGAATCAGACTGTTGTCGCGCGTCGATGTGAGGATCGCAGAACCAGCGATCAGCAGCGACAGTGCCAGATACGCCAGCTTGATCCAGATCATGCGGCGTCCGTACGCGCGAGTTCGCATTTCACGCCAGATGATCGGACTGTTCCACACGACGCGATGCACGCGGCCCTTTGGCGGTACAGCAATCCCGGCAATGTCGTGGCCACTGGTGGAAGTGTCGTCCGCCACGGAGGTACTCTCCGGTGTCGATTCCGCAGCGGACTGGTGCATTTCTTTCGACGGGTTCCAGCGGCGGAGTTGAGTAATTGTGAAGACCGAAAGGAAGAGAGACACGGTCAGTAATGTGGCGACGGTCGGCAAGGCGGACACGACAATCGGACCGAGTTGGTTTTGACTCAACGGGTCCAGCACATCAATCATTCCGGCATAAGGCGACGCCAGCGCCAGGGATGGATTGACGAACGTTCCCAGTCCGTGGGCGACCAGCACAAACAGCACGATGCCCAGCACGCTGATCGCCAGTGTCTGAAAAGTCTTGTCGCGCCAAAAGGCCACGAAACAACCCCAGCATCCGGCAGCAAACGCGGCGGAACCAACGACCGCCTCAGCCCACAGAATCTGAGACCATGTGATTCCGCCGAGGAGCTTGAGAAAACAGAATACGGGCAGTGAGGTTGTCAGCAGGACACCCACGATCAGCAAACTGGCCAGGAGTTTCCCCACCGCCAGTTCATGGTTCCGCAAGTCCGTCATCAGCAGCAGAATCAGCGTCCTGCGGTCTTTTTCCTGAGCAACATTGGAAGCGGTAAACACGGTCGCAAAAAACATCCCCAGGGTGAGTTGCAGGAGGGCAAAGACCTTAAACGTCATCGCACTGAAGGCAGCGACGTCGCCCGCAAACAGCACATCCTGGAAGCCGATCGTCGCCTGGCGGATACTGTAAAACAGAATCAGCAGCCCGGCGACAAATCCGGAGCGCATCAGATAATGACTCAGCCGTCGCGGCGCGGTCAGCGCTTCTCGTACAAAAATTGGACCGGCAACCACTCAACTGCTCCATGATTCGTCTTGTCGCTGGAGTACAGACTTCATCCAAAAGGCTGTACTCCCACGAACACAGCAGCCCGATAGCTGTACTCCACGGCGAACTATTTCTTCCGCGACCGGCTTTCCCGCAGAAACAGCCCATCGATTTCGAGGTGCGTATCGGGATGCGATTCCCAGACGGCTTTAAGGGGATAATTGGCTGCTTCCGTGGTGCCGTTGTTCTGATGAACGGCTTTCCAGTAACGCACGGTCAGCATCGCTTCTTCGAGGTACGAAGTGTTGTCGGTAAAGAATTTCGGGTACTTCGCTGAGGCTTCAAGCCACCGATTCATTGAAGTTTCCAGCAGCGTCTGAGCTTCTGAGATCCGCGTGGTCCCGTCGGTTGGTGAAACATCGTTATAGCCACGGCCGTCTGCATATGCCTTTTTCGCATCGAAGAACGCCTTGTGAGCTTCAATCGTCAGCGGGTCCCCTTCGGTCTCGGCAAAGTCACGCCAGAATCGATAGTGAACCATGTTCACACTACCATTCCAGGCTTCTTTCTGCGCACTGATGTCGATGCCGTTGACCACTGCCATCGCCTCAAGTTCTTCTTCAGAACTGTTGAGCATGTACTTGTGATCATGCAGACCCATGAATTGGTATTTGCCGTAGTTGTGCGTAGTGCGTTCAGTCAGGCCCATCCACTCATCGTAGGCCTGTTTCCAGATGGAAGCAGTCAGCGTTGCGCCGGCACTCTGCGCAGCTCCGGTCGCCGTTTCATCAGGGACCGCTGCGGCAGTCGGCATCATCGCCGCACCAAAGAACTTGCCTTCCTTTGTCAGGGCGTCGGCATAATTCATCAATGCCTTGACAGGGCCCTGGCGGAAGAACACATGAGTCATCCCCTGGACGTCTACTCTAAGGTCATTGTCGTCCTTGATGTTCGCGTCTTCAAAGTGCTTACGAGCCACCAGGTAACTATCGATGCCGTCTTTGTTAATCTCGCCATCCGGCCCGTGGATCCCCGTCACTTTATCTGCGAATTTGTTGTCGGGATCATGCAAAAAGAACTCACGGAAGAATTTCTTTTCGTCAGAAACCCCCATCTTCTTATCGATCATTTCACCCACATTGTGTTCCAGAATTGGAATGGTGTCATTGCGGGATGTGCCGCGTTTCAGGAACTTGATGCCTTCTTTTACCCAGTAAAAGCGGTCATCAACCTTATCCCATTCGCGCGAGACGTTGTACGCGAGATTCCAGCCCTGAAATTTCCAGATCTGCACATAATGCGGCTGCAGCAGAATGATCGAATCGACTGTCGTACGCAACTTTGCCCACTGCTTGTGTTCCTGGTACTCAATCGCCTTCAGATGCAGCAGGCTGGCTGCCGGACCGCGCAGACCGAGCAGAACCAGATTCATGGCGGAGCTTGAAGGATCAACCTCGCCCAGCGTGGCTTCACCAAGGTCATACTTCTGGCGAAGTCTGCCAAGATGTCCGAGACCGGACGAATCGACTCCGGCGGCACTCTGCTGCACCGGAAAACCCAGGTAGACGATCGGGCCCAGCAGCACAATGATGCCGACTGCATACAGGAGTTTGCGTTGTCGAGAAGTAAAATTGTTCATTTCGATTCCAGCTCCCGGAACTTCAGCAAAGCACCAGCAATCAGCACACAAGGGATCAGAAAACCCAGACAAATCAAGAACGCCGGCACGACGGTTTCCGCAAACGGAACGTCAAAGCCGTTCTCGACAAATCCGGCTGCAGAGTTGAATACACTGAAGTCAGGCACGATCTGACTGAATCCCCACAGGATCGCTCGTGGAACAGCATCAATGCCCGCCACGACGCGTTGCGTTGTTTCGGATACGTCCATCCCGACCTGCGGGTTGCGATGCTGAGCGGTCATCACGGCCGAAGCAATCGCCCCCATTCCCTGCTGCGTCGGACTATACAGAATCTCGTGCATGAATCCATGAAAGAACTGCCCGACGATGAAGAATGTGAACGTGAAAAACAACGCCACCGGCCCTTTGACGATGCAACTGACAGTCACTCCCAGCACAATGATCAGCAGCATCATCAAGGCGGTCGTGACCAGCGCCTTCCCGTATCCGACCATAAAATCTCTGTCCGGCTTACGGATAAACAAGTCCGGCCGGGCCATCCCAAGATACATCTGATCGTCCAGGCACGACACTTCAATACGCAGGTGACCTTCATGGGCGAGATCTGTGATCAGATCCCGTTCCATCATCCAGCCTTCGTCGTCTGCGGAGATCAGCAAGTCTTTCTGAATCAGCGAATCGAAATAATGAAACCAGCGATGGCCGTCCGCGACCGCGAGTTTGCTGCCATCCACTTTTAGCGCACCGGAAGTGAGCTGTTCCGTCAGCACATCGACGACCAGCCTGGAATTCTCTTCTGAAATCCTGCCTTCAGTCTGCAACTGCGAGGCCAGGTCAGACTTAAGTCCATCACCTTCGACCAGTTGACCGGCTTCGTTCAGCTTTTCAAACAGACTGGCCAGAAAGCGACTCTGTGTTTCCGCGTCAGCACTGAAACGGACCACTCGCGGCACGAACTTGATGTTTTGTACTGAACCTTCGTGATATTCGGCCACATGAAACGATGGTAAATCCACTTCCAGCTTTGGAAGTTGCTCGTGGAGTGTGTCGGCCTCTTTCTCAAGAACCGAGCCAACCTCTCTCAGTGATTGCGCGAACGCATCGTGCAGGGCGGGCAGTTTCTCGCCCTTGTCTTCGGCGCTTGACGTGATCATCTCGATCAGGTCCGTGCCCTTGTCGGCCGCATTCTGAAATGCCGTGCTGGCAGACTCCAGAGCCGGGTCTTTGCGATCCAGCATCACGCCCGCAGCGAAGATTGCCCCCAGTCGCAGTCCCATATAGTCGGCTGGCTGGAGTTCAGAAGGCTTTTGCTTGTTCTTCGTTGATTCACCATCTGCGGCAACTTTGGTCGCCAGTTCTTCAAGTCGATTTGCCGCCGTCCTGAACTGTGCATCGCGCAGGGCATCCGCCAGCGGACGTAATGTTTCACTTTGAGAAAACAGCCCGAATGCATCTTCGCGCGGATTATTTGAAAGCGTGTACTGAGCCTGCATGCCTTCGCGAATCGAAGATTCACTGCCCTTCACCGTTCGAAACGCTTCGAACCGACATTCGATTCTCAGACCCGGAGTCTGTATCGTGCCTGAACCGTCGGCAGCGGTTTCCGTTCCCATGACCAGTGCGGATTCGTCAATGCCGTCAAACAGAAAAACACCACGAGCGCGAGTGTTGCCCTGAATGTGTGAGCGAAAGTCCCATATATCACCGACGTTGATGCCTTTAAGCGATAGTTGCCCTTCCGGATTGACGAACTGCAAACGCCCGAACACTGGCACGCGGCAAGTGAGTTGAGCCTTCGCTTCCGCCGGCAACTGTCGCACGATCCAGACGTAGCCCACAGCACCCATGGTGACCAGCACGAGCAGTACGATAATCCCCATGCCGAACATGCGTCCCAGCACAATTTCAATTCGCCGCGCGGGCTTGGTAACAACCGTGTGCATCGACCGAATACGAATGTCTTCCGGCAACGCCCAGCAGCTCAGAAAGAACACAACCGGCAGCATCAGCCAGGAAATCGTCTGCAGGATGAACGCAATATGAATGCCCACCTGCAATTCAGCGCGTTCGTTGGAATTCGTCAGGAACCAGCCCGCGAACATCAACAGCACGGAAAACACGGCGAACACCAGCAACGCTTTGCGACGAATCGATTCTTTGAGGGTCAGATTTGTCAGAGCCACAATGCGCCGAGGCGAAAGCGAACCCACATCGTCCAGATAGCTCAACAGGCCCTTGAAGAAAATACTGATTCCAGCCGCACCGTTGCGAGCAATAGACAACAGCAGCGAAATCAGCAGACCCAAACCGCCCAGGATTCCGATCAGGAATAGCCACGACTTCAGGCTTGCTGCCATGTCCTGAAGGGTGAATGGTGCTACATCAAAGTCCATAGGGAACGTTTCCCGATTCACAAATTGAGGGTGATCACCAAGGAGTGCATCGCCCAGACAGAAGAATAACCAAAGACAGAATTTGAATGAACACAACGCGCCGCAGCGTATGTCGCAACGATCAGCCTGCCTTGCGTTTGCTGCGCAGGCCGCCCTTCGAAGCGCGGCGCATCACGCCTTGCGACCAGTTTTCCCGGCAATCTCTTCCGTGGAAAATCGACGCCCTGGTCGCTCCCCGCTTTCGCGAACCGTTCGCAGGAACAGTTCTTCCAGATCGGCCCGCGGACGGCTGAACGAGGCATCAGTGATATTGTGTTTCTTCAGCACATCACGAATGTCCGACATGGCCGCGTCACTCAGATTTGACGTTCGCATCTGAGTCTCATCGCGAACTTCCAGCAGATCTTCGACGCGTCCGAGAACCTTGAGTTCTCCCTGAAACAACACGGCGATGCGATCGCACACGTCCTGCACGTCGGCGAGCTGGTGACTGCACATCACGACAGTTTTCCCCTGTGCCTTCAGTCGCAGAATCAAGTCCTTCATTTCTCGCGTACCAATCGGGTCCAGTCCGCTGGTTGGTTCATCCAGCAACACCAGGTCCGGATCATTGATCAGCGCCTGAGCCAGACCAATCCGGCGGGTCATGCCCTTGGAGTATTCCTTGAGTTGCCGTCGTCGTGCTTTGCCGAGTCCCACCATTTCGATGAGTTCATCCGCGCGGCGGTTGCGTTCGGCGGCTGTCATTTTGAAAAGACGACCGTAGAAATCGAGCGTCTCGTCGGCGTTCAGAAATCGATACAGGTACGATTCTTCGGGCAGATAGCCGATGCGTTCGTTTTTGGAAACGTCCGAGGCTGGCTTGCCGAGGATCGTCATCTCCCCGGAGGTCGGGAACAGCAGCCCGAGCAGCATTTTCATGGTCGTCGTTTTTCCGGAGCCATTCGGCCCCAGCAGCCCGAAAACTTCTCCCCGTTTCACATCCATGCTCAGGCTTTTGACCGCCTGAACCTTCTTGCGACCCCAGAAGTCGCGGTAAATCTTGGACAGGTTGCGGATCTCAATCACAGCGTCGTTTGACATGTCGAGTCGTTTCGCACACAAAAA
>JAYTAK010000936.1:0-3113 GCA_043737515.1 Candidatus Kuenenia sp.
CGAAACAAACCGGGGGCTAACGCCCTCCGGCTAATTTCGTAAACCCCAATTCCATGTGTTGACCGAGCACAAGGCAGGCTGAAAGCCTGCCCCACAAGAGTAATCAGTAAATTAAGGTTGGATTGATGACGGATCTCGTCGGGCATTTTCTGGTTTTTGCTCTGGTTGCCATCGGCTTCCTGATGGTGCCGCTCATCGTCGGTCGTCTGCTTCGACCGAAGTTGCCGACGCCGGAAAAAGACGCGATCTATGAATGCGGCGAGCCTGCGATCGGGTCCAGCTACATTCAGTTCGACCTGCGATTCTACGTCGTGGCCTTGCTGTTCATTATTTTCGATGTCGAAGTCGCATTCTTCTTCCCGTGGGCGTCTGTCTACGGCAGCACCATGCAACTGGCGGATACGCAGCTCTCTGATTCTGCTCGCACAGAACTGAGCGCTCGATTGCTGAGCATCGATCCGGCAACGATCAGTCCTGAGCAAGTCATTGACGCGCAGACAGCGCTGCAGTTGGGCTGGGTCGGGTTGGCGGATATTCTGGTCTTCTTCAGTGTGCTGCTGGTCGGATTTGCTTACGTCTGGAAACGCGGTGACCTGGACTGGATTCGAGCATTGTCGAAAAAATCGGCTCAGGCTGCCGATCAGACGGTCGCTTCGGCTCGCGGCTGAGTAGTTTTGTTCCCAAGATGCGGTTCAGGAATTTGGAAGACACATTCATGGATATTCAGGGCATCCATTCGATACTGCTGGAAGAATTCGGCGCAGCCACCGTCGGCAGCGCGACGCATCCGGCGATCGATCCGTGGATTCAGGTGGAGGCGTCTGCCATTGTCAAAGTCGCCATGTTTCTTCGCGACGACGAGCGCCTGCTGTTCAATCATCTGAACGATCTGTGCGGCTGTGACTACCTGGAAACAGATCCCAAGAAAGTCGCTAAGTTTGGCCACGAACCACATATCGAAGTCGTGTATCAGCTCAGCAGTATGAAGCTGCGGCATCAGCTCAAGCTCAAGGTCGTCGTGCCACGCTGGAGAAACGATGTGCCAGGGGAACTGCCGGTGGTGCCGTCAGTCAGCTCTCTCTGGGGAATTGCCAACTGGCATGAGCGGGAAGCCTACGATCTGGTGGGGATTCACTTCGAAGGCCACCCGAATCTGCGTCGCATTCTGTGCCCGGAAGACTGGGTGGGCCATGCGTTGAGAAAAGACTATGCCTTCCCGCTTGAGTATCATGGTGTTCGAGGTCGGTAATTGAAGTGGCGTTGAATTGGGCGGCAAGGTCCGACCCGGAGCAGTTCGGTCATGAGTATGCAAATAGAAGATCCGCGCGTCGTTGAATTTGACGTTCAGACAGACGAAATGCTGGTCAACATGGGGCCGCAGCACCCGAGCACGCATGGAGTGTTGCGGTTGCTGCTGCGCACGGATGGCGAGATCGTGCATGAATGCACGCCGCACATCGGCTACCTGCATCGTTCCGCCGAGAAGATCGGTGAAAACCTGTCGCCACCGCAGTACATTCCATACACCGATCGTATGGACTATCTCGCGGGCATGAACATGAATCTCGGGTTTTCGCTGGCGGTCGAAAAGTTGATTGGCATGAAAGTCCCTGAGAGGGGCGTGCATCTGCGAGTCCTGATTGCCGAGCTGGGTCGCATCGCCAGCCATCTGGTGGGCATGGGAACATACGGTCTGGATCTTGGAACTTTCAGTCCCTTCCTGTATGCGTTTCGTGAACGCGAGATCATCCTGGATCTGTTTGAAGAAGCCTGTGGTGCCCGGCTGACATATAGCTATCTGACAATCGGTGGAGCAACTCACGACCTGCCGGACGAGATCGAGATTCCCGAAGGATTGGCATCGCTCACGGGACGTAAGCAGGGAGAGCGATTTCCGTACCTTGATGTGGTGGAAATGTTCCTGCAGTGGCTGGAACCGCGAATCAAAGAATATCACACGCTCCTCACACGAAATACGATCTTCATCAAGCGTACCGCCGGGCAAGGTGTGTTGACTCCGGAAATGGCGGTCAGTTATGGATGTACGGGGCCTGTCCTGCGGGGCAGCGGCGTAGACTTTGACCTGCGGCGTGACGGCGAACCGATTTACACAGACATGTACAAGAGCTACGACTTCGACGTCGTCGCTGCGCCGTTCGAAGACGCACCGCGCGAAGTGGTGCTGGGCGATAACTGGTGTCGCTTTTATGTGCGGATGCTGGAAGTCGTGCAGGCAATTCGCCTTGTACGTCAGGCCATGCCAAAATACAAAGCCGCGACTGGCAGTTTTCGTGAAGTGTTCAAACTGAACAGCAAGCTGCCGAAAGACGAAGTCTATCTCGAAACCGAAGCTCCTCGCGGTCAGATGGGCTTTTACGTGGTCGGAAACGGCGAAGGCAATCCACTCCGTGTGCGCGCCAAGAGCAGTTGCTTCTGCAACGTGGCAATCACCGATCAGATTTGCAAGGGCGTCCCGCTCGCCGATATCCCCGCGATCGTCGGATCGCTGGATATTGTGATGGGTGAGATCGATCGGTAGCGAGTCTCTCCGAAAATCCCCGCTGCGGCGTTCTGGATTGATCGGCCCACGGAAAAGGAGAGGAATGATCGAAGTGCGGGAAGTGCGTTACAAAGCCGAAATCACCGCAGGAGCATTGAAGCTGCCGGAGAGCAGACTCATTACCGACTTGCTGCTGCGGCAAGTCGATGCAGCGGGCTGGCAGGAAGCGATCCTGACGAAAAATGTACTTTAGGCCCGCAACCCCGCCACAGCTCGCCGCCTCACCAGGTTGATTCGTGGTCGATTGGAAACAATGGGGCCGGAAATATGGAAGCTGATCCGTGAAGCCGAGAGCTGCGTCGCTACCCATACAATCTTCGCGGGAGCCGTGAATCGCAGCGCGTTACTCGGCGATTGGCCCTGTCAGGATTTTTGTGTCACGCAGGAAATGCGGGAGTTTGAAAAGCTGGCTTAGTTATTTTTGGGCATGCGTCCTTCGAAGAGGATCGCGAAGTGGTTTAGAGCCTCTTTCCATTTTGGAATGGGCATCGTCCATTTCTTTGATGCTTCGTGGATCGCCATGAAGATCAGTTTCATCGCTGACTCGCGATTG